>CACZOS010000001.1 GCA_902782815.1 uncultured Lachnospiraceae bacterium
TCACCGACGGCCGGTTCTCCGGCGCCTCCACGGGGCCTGTGATCGGGCACTGCAGCCCGGAGGCCCAGGCCGGGGGGCCCATCGCCCTCGTGGAGGAGGGGGACCTCATCGAGCTGGACGTCTTTGCCCGGAAGCTGAACATCATCGGCGTCAAGGGCCAGCGAAAGACGCCGGAGGAGATGGACGCGATCCTTGCGGAGCGCAGGAAAAACTGGCAGCCAAAACCAATGAAGTATACGAGAGGCGCGCTTCGCCTGTTTGCGGAGCATGCGGCTTCACCGATGAAGGGAGCCTATCTGGAGTATAAAAATACCAGCGCGAACAAATAAATGGAACATTTATTTGTTCCGGCGCAGTATATGCAGAAGTACTGAAATATCCGTTCCGGATATTAAGTACTTCTGGTATGACTCCGTCTAAGGGAAGCGTTTATGATATCATGCAAGGAGGTTCTGCCATGAGCATTTGCAGTAATCGGGAAAGAGAATTGTGGGCCCAGTTTGACGCGCTGCAGCTGGGAAGCGGCTGGGATGAGGAAGATATCTCCAAGCCGCAGATCCTGGTTGAGGATGTATATGGCGACAGCCATCCGGGAAGCGTCCATCTAAACCAGCTGTCTGAGCAGATCTGCCGGGGCGTTTATGAAAAAGGCGGCGCTCCGGGCAGATTCCATACAACAGATCTGTGCGACGGATGTGCCCAGGGACATGACGGGATGAATATGATCCTGGCCAGCCGGGAAGCGATCTGCGACATGGTAGAGCTTCACGCCGGATTTGTGCCGTGGGACGGGATGGTGCTTTGCTCCTCCTGTGACAAGTCCGTTCCCGCTCATCTCAAAGCCATTGCCAGAGTCAATATTCCTTCTGTCTTTGTCCCGGGAGGAAGCATGAGGCCGGGACCGAATCAGACGACTTCGCTGGTAGCTGGTTCGATTTCCCTAAGACAGAAACAGAAAGAAGGCATTCCAAAGGAGGAGGTTCGGGATTACAAGCTGACCGGATGCCCGTCGGCAGGAGCATGTACCTTCCTGGGTACAGCATCCACCATGCAGTGTATGGCAGAAGCCCTTGGGATGGCTTTGCCCGGAAGCGCACTTGCTCCGGCTACCATGAGAGATATTCTGTCCTACGCGAGGAAAGCCGGACGCATGATCCTGAAGCTGGCGGAAAAAAAGGTGCTGCCTTCAGATATTCTGACGATGGAAGCGTTCCGGAACGCGATTGTCGTGCACAGCGCGATCGGAGGATCGACGAACGCCACCCTCCATCTGCCGTCCATAGCCAGGGAGCTCGGCATTACTCTGGAGCCGGAGCTTTTTGATGAGATCAATCACAAGATTCCGCATATCGGAAATGTGACTCCCAGCGGCGAACACCTGACGGAAGCCTTCTGGTTCGCGGGAGGGATTCCTGCCGTCCAGTGGGCGCTCAGGGAATACCTGAATCTGGATGTGATGACGGTCACGGGTCAGTGCCTGGGAGATAATCTGGAGGAGATCGCCAGGAGCGGATTTTACAGGCGAAATGAAGGATATCTCCACAACTACGGCCTGAAGAAGGAACAGGTGATTTTCCCGGTGGAAAAAGCCGAAGAAACAGGATCCATAGCGATTCTGAAGGGAAATCTCGCGCCGGAAGGGTCTGTCGTCAAATACTCAGCCTGCGCAAAGGATATGCGTAAGCTCTGCGGGACAGCCAGAGTTTATGACAGCGAGGAGGATGCTTATACCGCGGTGGTAAAGGGGGATATCAATCCGGGTGAGATTCTTGTCATCCGTTATGAAGGTCCCCGCGGCAGCGGAATGCCCGAAATGCTGATGACGACGGAGGCGATTGTCTGCGACCATAAGCTGAACGGGAAGGTTTCCCTCGTTACCGACGGCCGCTTTTCCGGAGCCACCCGAGGGGCAGCCATCGGACATGTGAGCCCGGAGGCCGCGGCAGGAGGACCTCTGGCTTATATCCACACCGGCGACATTATCGCTTATGATATCGAAGAGCGTTCGCTGAATGTGGTGGGGATCGACGGAAAGATGCTGGAGCCGGAAGAGGTTGACGCGGTTCTGGATCAAAGAGCGAAAGAGTGGGAGCGGAAAAAACCGCCTGTGCGCAAAGGCGTCCTGAAACGGTATACAGAACATGCTTTATCGGCCATGCAGGGTGCAGGCTACTAAGACGCTTTTTATAATGATCATACTGTTCTGACGGTTCCGGGATGAACAGATGATTGCAGTGCAAAATGATTCCTGCGGATTTTTGTGTTTCGCGTCTGCGCTCCACTCACGGGCAAGCTCGCAGCGGTGCATGACTTTTTGCGCTGGAGTCAGAGACTGATCAGGCCGGTCTGGATCTGGTCTGGAACGCAGACGGTAA
>CACZOS010000002.1 GCA_902782815.1 uncultured Lachnospiraceae bacterium
GGAGGTTCTTGTTTTCACCGGTGAAAGCGATAAGATTGGTATCCTTAAAAGCGCCATCCTCAATGGCGACCAGATAATCCTCCCCGACGATCTCAACCTTACGGGCTTTGTCCTCCTCCTTAAAGAAGCAGGTCCAGTCCTTCCCGTCATAGGTATTTCCTCCGCCTCCAAGGTACAGGACTTCAAAGCCTTCTTTCGTAATCGGATTGACGTAGATCCCGGGCAGGATGATCCTGGTCAAAGCGTCCGTTCCATCCTTGAAAGCGCCGGTATAACCTACAACCGTCTCACCGTCGAAAATAAAGTCGGAATATGTCAGTTCCCACAGATCCTCCACAAGGGTTCCGACCCTGTTGTTAACCGAGGTAAAGTAATAAGTATTCTTCCCGATTTCGACCTTGAAATACTCTTTCTCACCCAGATAATACCGCCTGTTATCCTCCGAATAATAGGGTTTATGACCACTCACATGTACCACTTTGGCATTAGCGTAAGGAATCTTCTGGACATTCTCGTATTTCTTATCCTGATAGGTTGTGGACACTTTAAAGATGAAGGACCCGTAAACGACGCCGAGTAACGTCATGCCTTCAAAGACCGGTCCTTCCGAAGGAACCGTTTCCTCATGCAGCACTTCTCCACAGCGGCATGCCAGTTTGAAGTCAGCGGAAGAATAATCCTCCTTCCAGGTCCATATGCCTTCATACTGATGCTTTTCTTCGATCCATACTTCTTTGGTATCCTTATGAAGCTGGACCAGGTAACCGGAATCACTAAAGATATTTCTCGCCGGATCCACACCGTCATTAAACTGAGTGTAGTCTATGGTCACCGTCCCATAATCCTTTGCCAGCGTTACGCCATACCTTGCTTCCTCTGCCAGCCTGCCAGTCTGAAGATACGTTCCTTCAGACAGGTAAATATTGTTCGGATGATCTTCATCCGCTGACCGGAAATTATCCGTAACCGACGAATCAGCGGAAACCTTTAATCTGCCGCGTGCCACATATGCCCCGGAACCCTGGAGCGCATTGTTTCCCGTGACCGTACCTCCGGAAAGCTCACAGCTTCCTCCATTGAGGTCAAGATACAAACCTCCGCCACCATTGGCTTTATTTCCAGTAATACGGCCGCCCTTCATCAGGAAAGATCCATGTTCTGTGACACCCACTCCGCCACCGCCGAACATGGATTGATTTCCGGAGATCTCACCGCTCTCCAGAATCAGGGTTCCGCCCGTCACCCGGATCCCGCCGCCTTCATGCACGCCAAAACCGCCGGTCATCTTTCCTCCGCCGGCACTGTCGCGGATGATCATGGTTCCGTCCGCTACGTTGAGGACAAACCCCTTCTCGTCCTGTTTCTCTAGGTTTCGTTTCAGGGAATGGCCGTTCAGGTCCAGTACGAGGGCACCAGGTTTCAGAGTTCCATAGTACTCCAGCCCGCTGTCCGTATCCTTCGCCGTGAGATCCTGATAAAGACGGATAATATAATACTCCTGCCCGTCCGATGGATCGATATACATCTCATCATAGTAGCCCTGGCTAAGGGCAAGCCTTAACTGATTCCATGTTCCGATCTTACTTTTTGCTTTGGGATCAGCCTTGGTGCTGGTATAAATCAAACCGTCGGGTCCGGTCACCGAAGCCGTATAGACAAATTCTCCCCGTTTTTCATCATAAGACGGACCGGAAACAGCTGCCGCCCCTTCCCAGAACTTCAGATCGCAGCGAGAACATTTTAATATGGCTGTGCAGGAGGTCAGGTCATCACTCCAGATCCAGGTAGCTTCAGCACTCCCGTGACCTTTCGAAATCGTCATTTCACCGTTCTTTTTCACGGCTTCTTTGCGACAAACCACCAGAGATGGGTCATCACTGAAAAAATACTCCGAAGGTACTGAAGTCATTCTATGAAATCCGGTCGTAAACTCTTCGTCATGATTCTCAGGCAGGGTAATGCCGACCCTTGCCGTGGATCTCTTCAGTACATTGGCCGCATCAAAGATAATCGATTGGCCCTGGGACAGATACAGATTATTCTCTTTTCCGACGATTCCCTCATAGTAATTATTCTGAACGACCGGGGATCCGAACATATGAAGCTCGCCGCCGCTCATGCAGATACCGGCGCCCTTCCTTCCTTCGTTTCCTTTGACAAGGCCCCCCCGCAGTTCAAACTTTCCCTGACTGATTTCGATACCGCCGCCGGAGGAGACAGCTACGTTTAACAGAATCTCTCCGCCGCTGAATTCAAAGGAACCGCGAGAGTATACGCCGCCGCCGCTTGATGCACGGTTTCTGTTAATTGTTCCTCCGGAAACAACGAGACTGCCGCCAGACACTTCGATCCCGCCGCCATAAAAAGTCGCCTGGTTTTCCCGGATTTCTCCACCTTTCATCACCACGCTGCCGCCATTCAGAAAGATGCCCGCGCCATCTTTGGCAAGATTTTTCCGGATACAGCCTCCCCGGATCTCAAGCTTTCCGCCATTCATGACCGCGATACCGGCACCATGGTTGTCTGACTGGTTGTGATAAATGGTGCCGCTTTCAAGGATCACGGTGCTTTTTTCTATGAGAATCCCGCCGCCGGCATAATCATCGTACCCTCCGGTAATCTCACCGCCGCCTTTACTGTCACGGATCACCAGGGTATTACCACCCTCCACCAGAAGGACATTCCCATGAGATTTCGGCTCAGTCAGTTCTCTGCTCAAAGAATGACCGTTCAGATCAAGGACAACGGTTTCCGGAAAATCACCGCGATACTCCAGCCTTTCATCTTCCGGATTCGCCTTAATGTCCCCTGTGAGCTTGATGAGGATAACACGCTGCTGAAGCGTCTCGTCATACAGGGTTTCTGTGCCGGAGCCCGTGAGAAGCGCATTCCGCAGCTGACTCCACACATGGATTCCCTCCAAAGGATCCCTCTCGATTTTTACATTCACGGTACCATCCGGTGCCTCGACCCTGGCGTTGTAAACATAATACCCAAGTTGCTCATCATAGAATGGACCAGTCACTTTTGCGTCTGATTGCCAGATTTCTTCCCCGCATAGCGTGCAGGTGGCGACAGCCTGGCAGGTTCTATAGTCCTTACTCCAGTTCCACTTGAGAAGCTCGCTCCTATGCTTTGTGAGTAATTGAGCCTCCCGGGTAAATGGAGAATAGAAGCATACCACAAACTCCCGCTTATCGCTGAAGAATATTTTGGACGGTACAATATCGGTATCGGCAAGCCCACGCGTAAACGCGCCCGGATAGTTTCCGAAGTCATAGGAAATACCGATCCAGGGTTTCGCGTTTCTGTCGACCTCAAGGACCTTAGAAGGGCTCAAAAACAGATTTTCCTGTTCAGACTGGTCCTTACCATAGTTATCCTTGACGACCGGGTCGTTCCCCACAATCACCGTACCGTCAAAGTAGGCGATACCGCCGGCCTGACTGGAGGCTTTATTTGAAATGATACTGCCTCCGTAAAGATTCAGCATGCCGCCTTTCATCATAATGCCGCCGCCCGTTTTCGCGGAATTCTCTTTGATCTCGCCCCCGGTGATCGTGAGATATGAGTATGGATTGACCGCGATCGCTCCGCCCTCATCTGCCATATTTTCCCGAATCACGCCATTTTTGATCTCGCAGGTACCTCTGACAAGAATCGCGCCGCCGTTGCCGCTAACGACCGAATTCTTTTCGATGATACCCCCGTCAAGCACAAACGTTCCATTCCGCTCGACGGATACGGCTCCGCCGCCCATACTGCTTTTGGAATAGTTTCCTCTGATCGTTCCGCCTGCCAGGGTAACCTTTCCCCTCTGAATCAGGATACCTCCGCCATTGAGAATACTGTTTCCGCCGGTCAGGGCACCGCCGCCTCTGCTGTCGATGATCTTCAGGGAGTGGACATGGTCCCCTTGCACATTGAGAATGTACCCGTCGGCATCTCCTTTATCCCCATACTGGCTGTAGCCATTACGGTCGATGGTATAACCGTTCAGATCCAGGATCACCTCATGCTGCGAATAAGTAAAGGAAAGAGGCTTCGCATTGGCAGGCGCCGTAATATGATTCTTCAGTTTGATATAGTACTCATCCTTGGAACGGGAGCCTCCCTTATCAAAAGCCTGCTGTAATTCCTCCCATGTGGAAACCTCCATGGGACCTGCCGAAACCTGTTCCGACAGATCTTCCTCTTCGGTGCCTTCCATGCTCGTAAATAAATCCTCTGTATCCCCGGAGCTTCCGACAAAGACATCTGCCGCATCCTCCGGCTCAAAGGACAGATCCGGCTGGGATTCTCCCGTAAACAGCGAATCTCCAACCTGAACCTCCGGGATCCCTTCCTGATTTCCTTCCCCGGATGTAAACCATCCTTCCAGATCCTCCGCGGGAAGCTCCTCTGCCGTCTGAGACGGCAGGGAAACGGGATCCTCTCCGTCCTGAACCTCCTCAAAACCCGGAAGCTCAACGTTCACAGATGTAAACACGTCATCTGTCTGTTCCGGTGTGTATTCCAACCCGCTGGCCAAAACACTGACGCCGTCGCAGCAGACAATCAGCGAAATACACAGCATAAGCGCCAGCGCGCGCTGCATCCTTTTGATGATGATTCCCACCTCGTGCCTCCTTTTTTTGCCGCTAATTTTCTCATAACAAACCTCTCACTTTCGTCCTGACCGGACCAGATATCCCGTTCCTTATCAAAACAGGTTCTCTGCTCCGGGCAGGTTTAATTCGAGCCTTCTTTTTTCTTTTTCAGTTCCTCCAGCAGCGCCGGGTCAAGCCATTCCAGCTCATAATCATTATCCCCGCCTCCCCCGGTGATCTTCTCCGCCTCATGTTGCTCAAGGCTGGTAAGACAATCTGTTTTCTTCTCAGACATTTCCTCGTTCCTCCTTTCTGATATCATAATAAAATAAATGGTATGAGTGCATCATCAAACATTACTACATAGAAATATACGTAATCGTTATAAAAAATCTCTTAGGGCTGACGCGGGTTTTACGCCGTGAAAGCGGCATGATACCCCTGCAAATCCCTGCGCAGCCGGACAGAAACATTCCTGGGTCATCATACCACAAGGGAACCTTTATTTCAATCTCCCGGGAAAATTTTCACTCAAAAGAGGAAGACGCATAAACAATTCTTCCATCCATGATGGTCATCACATTTTGAACATTCTTAATCTCCTCTGAAGGAATTTCATAGATATCACGGTCCAGGATTGCCAGATCTGCCAGCTTTCCGGGCGTGATACTTCCCTTTTCGCTTTCCTCGAAGGAAAGCCAGGCTCCGTTGACCGTATAAAGACGGACCGCTTCCTCTACGGACAGGCGTTGCTCCGGATGATATCCCCCGCAAGGCAGGTCATCCCTGTCTGTCCGGTTGACGGCGCAATGAATCCCCCAGACCGGATCCATGATCTCTACGGGACAGTCTGACCCCCCTCCCAGAATGATACCTTCCCGGAGCAGGGATTTCCATGCGTATGCATCCCTGTCCCGGTCCCCAAGACGTTTCGGAGCCAATTTATAATCGGAAGCCACAAAAGCGGGCTGGATATCGGCGCATATATGCCCCCTTGCGATTTCCCGCCGAAGAGAAGCATCTGTCATCTGGCAATGCACGATCCGGTTGCGTAAATCCACATGATCGGATCTGAATGCCGCGCCTAAGGCATGCACAGCCTGCGCCACTGCCGCGTCCCCGATTGCATGACAGGCTACCTGCATCCCTGCCTGATGCGCCATAAGAACCAGGTCGTCCAGATCCTCCTGGATATAAACTCCCACGCCGCAGGTCTGAGGCGCATCCTCATAGGGCTTTCTCAGGTACGCTGTCCTCGCTCCAAGGGAACCGTCAAGAAGAAGCTTGATATTACCAATCCGGAAAAACGGATCTCCGTCCCCTGTGCGCAACCCCCGGCGCAGGAACTCTTCGAGAATCGCCGGGCGGGCTGACTGCACCTCTTCCCAGACGCGCACGACAGCCAGCCCCTCAGACGCCAAATCCCGGTATGCCTGCATCCCGATATCCAGGGGAGCGCCCTCCAGGTCGTCCGAATGAACCGAAGTCACCCCGTAGGATGAGGCCTCGGAAAAAACCGAACGGATGGCATCCTTAACTACTGTAAGGGAAGGCGCAGGCATACGCCGCTTACACTCATCCAAAGCCGTTTCCACCAGAACACCTGTCAGCCGCCCATGTCTGTCCTTTTCTAAAATCCCGCCCATCCCGGAGATCACTGTCTTCTCGTCAAATCCAATCTCCCGGAGAGCCGCATGGTTTACAGCGCCGATATGTCCGCAGATCCGTTCGATCATGATCGGATGCTTTACAGATATCGCGTCCAGATCCTCTGCGTCAGGCTGTACAGGCTCATCAAAAAGATTATGGTCATAACCGCTTCCCACGACCCAGCATCCCTCCGGCACTTTTCTCTCCCGGATAAATGCTCTGCCCCTGGCAATCAGTTCCTTACGCGAACGAACGCCGCGCAGGTGAAATTTACCCTTCTCCAGGCCTGCCTGGAGCACATGGGAATGGGAATCACAAAAGCCCGGAAGAACGCATTTACCCTCAAGATCGATCAAAACCGTTCTCTTATCTGCCAGCGACAGAATTTCTTCGTCCGTACCCAC
>CACZOS010000003.1 GCA_902782815.1 uncultured Lachnospiraceae bacterium
CTTTATAATTTATCTGTCAGTTATCAGAAAGAAAAAGGTGGACAAAATGGATACTAAAGCAGATTTTACCACAGGAAGCATACCGAAAAAACTGATTTCCTTCATGCTCCCGATTCTGGGAGCCCTGGTCCTTCAGGCCATGTACAGTGCAGCTGACCTGATGATCGTGGGTCATTTCGGGACCACGGAGGGCATCTCCGGTGTCTCCATCGGGGCAAGTATCGTTCATCTCTTCACCTTCGTGATCGTCTCCCTGACCACAGGGGTAACTGTCCTCATGGGACAATATATCGGCCAGGGCCGGCCGGAACGGATCGGAAAACTCCTGGGGCATGCCATCTGTTTCTTTCTTGCCCTGGGAGCAGGGGTATCCCTTCTCATGATCCTCTGTGCCGGGCCGATAGCCCTGCTCATGCAGGCCCCCAGGGAATCCTTTTCCCTTACTGTCCTCTATATCCGGATCTGCGGCGGGGGCTTTCTGTTCGTGGTCTTCTATAATTTTATCAGCTGCGTTTTCCGCGGCATGGGGAATTCCCGTCTTCCCCTCCTTTTTGTTTCCATCGCCTGTGTGTCCAATATCATCGGTGACCTGATCCTGGTGGGTATCTTTCATCTGAATGTGGCCGGCGCGGCCATCGCCACCATATCCTCCCAGGCCATCAGCGTAATCCTCTCTTTCCTGGTGATCCGCCGTAAAGATCTTCCTTTCCGGATCAGAAGAAAAGATCTGTGTTTTGGCAGCGAGATCCCGGTCTTTTTTCAGATCGGAGCACCCCTGGGTCTCCAGGAAATCCTGACCAATTTTACCTTTCTGGCCATCTGTGCCTTTGTAAACCGGATGGGACTCAAGGCTTCCTCCGGATATGGTGTTGCCCAGAGGATCGTTTCCTTCATCCTCCTGATCCCCTCCTCCATCATGCAGAGCATGGCCTCCTTCGTGGCCCAGAATGTGGGGGCGGGAAATGAAAAAAGAGCCCGGCAGTCCATGGTCTGCGGCATGCTAATCGGCGGTCTGATCGGAATTCCGGTGGGGTGTTTTGCCTTTTTCCGCGGAGATCTTCTTGCCATGCTCTTTACCGGCAACAAAGAAGTAGCCCTCTATGCCTTCCAGTATCTGAAGGGTTTTGCCCCGGAGGCAGTGGTGACCAGCATTCTTTTCAGTTTCTACGGCTATTTTAACGGCCATTCCCAATCCAATATTGTGATGATCCTGGCTATCCTCCAGTCCCTCCTGGTCCGCCTGCCCGTCACCTGGTACATGAGCAGCCGGCCGGATGCCACATTGACCGCCATCGGGGCTGCCGCCCCTTCCGCAACAGTCCTGGGTATCATTCTCAGCCTGATCTTCTATTTCCGGATGAACAGAACAGAGGGATTGTCAGCTAAAAAAACTCTGCCTGATTCCTGAATGGGTCAGATGTACTTGCAATCAGAAATAAGAGGTGTATAATATTAGTTAGTAAATACTAACTAATATTATACACCTCTCTTTCGGTGCTGTAACCTGCAGGTCAGTCTTTAATCCGGAAGAGACATACCTTTTCTCATGTTTCTGCAGCTGGATCACATCACAAAATCATATGGAACAGGCGACAATGCGGCGCTGGTTTTAAAGGGGATCGACCTGGGGCTGTCAAAGGGGGATTTCTGCGTTCTTCTGGGGCCCTCCGGATCCGGAAAATCCACCCTGCTGAATATCATCGGGGGGATCGACCACATGGATGGGGGATCCATCACCATAGCCGGCCATATGATAAACCGGATGACCGACCGGCAGCTGACCCGTTACCGGAGGACCCATCTGGGCTATATTTTCCAGTCCTATAATCTGATACCCAATCTCACTGTCCGCGAAAATATAGAGGTGGGAGCTTATCTGGCAAAAGACCCCCTGGCAACAGATGAACTCCTGCAGGTTCTGGATCTTTACGAGCATCGCAATAAACTCCCCAACCAGCTTTCCGGCGGACAGCAGCAGAGAACCGCCATTGGCAGGGCTGTGGTGAAAAAACCCGACATCCTGCTCTGCGACGAACCCACCGGTGCCCTGGACTATGCCACATCCAAGGAGATCCTGAAACTGATCGAAACCGTGAATCAGCTGTATAAAAGCACGGTGATCATGGTAACTCACAATGATGCGCTGAAATATATGGCCGACCGGGTCATCACCTTAAAAGACGGGGTTATCACCGGCAATTATCTCAATGAAGGCAAACTGCCCGCGGAGGAGCTGGAATGGTAATGATCAGGAAATCCCCTCTTATTCGCCGTATTCCCAGGGAAATCCGTTCAGACCTGGGAAAATATATGGTTATCTTTATTCTGATGACCGCCAGCATAGGGCTTGTTTCCGGTTATCTGGTGGCAGCCGAAAGTATGATCACAGCCTACCGGGAAAGTTTCGGAAAATACCGTATAGAAGACGGGAATTTCCTCCTCTCCCAAAAGGCAAGCCGTTCCCGGATCCGCAGGATGGAAAGCCATGGCGTCCGTATCTATGAGAATTTTTACCGGGAAATGTCCATGGACAACGGGAGTACTCTGCGCTTTTTTAAGACCAGAACCCAGGTCAATCTCCCCTGTGTCATGAAAGGCCGGCTTCCGGAAAAACCGGACGAACTTGCTCTGGACCGGATGTATGCCGATAACAACGGCCTTTCCGTAGGAGACCGGATTGCCAGCGGTTCCCGTACTTTTACCATCTCCGGCCTGCTTGCCCTCTCCGACTACAGCAGCCTGTTTCAGGACAATAATGACATGATGTTTGATTCCATCCTCTTCGGCGTAGCCCTGGTCAACAGCGCGGTATTCGATTCCTGGGATCCCGACACCCTGCATTACAGCTATTCCTGGACCTACGACAATCCTCCCTCCTCCGAAGAAGAGGAAAGCCGGCTGTCTGAAGACCTGATGAAGGAGATCAATGCCATCGTTTCCCTGGAGTCATTTACCCCCAGATACATGAACCAGGCCATAACCTTCACCGGAGACGACCTTGGAAGCGACCGGTCCATGATGCAGATCCTTCTTTATATCATCATCCTCATTATCGCCTTTGTCTTTGTGATCACCACCAATGACACCATCCGGAAGGAATCCACGGTGATCGGCACCCTTCGAGCCTCAGGATATACAAAATGGGAACTGATCCGCCACTATATGTCGGCACCGGTCATCGTCACTTTAATAAGCGCTCTGACCGGAAATCTTCTGGGCTATACCTTCCTCAAGGATTTCTGCGCCGGCCTTTATTACTCCTCCTACAGCCTCCCCACCTATATTACCCTGTGGAACGGGTCGGCCTTTATCCAGACCACAGTGATCCCTGTCCTGATCATCATGGTGATCACTTTTTTCAGTCTCCTGGGAAAGCTTTCTTTCTCACCCCTTGCCTTCCTGCGCAGGGATCTGACAAAGAAGAGGAACCGAAAGGCCTTTCCCCTTCCCTCAAGGCTTCCCTTCTTCCTCCGCTACCGCATCCGGGTGATCCTTCAGAATAAAAGCAATTATATTATGCTCTTTTTCGGTATCCTGTTTTCAAATTTCCTGTTGATCTTCGGACTGGCCCTTCCCTCTGTCCTGAACCATTATCAGGAAGAAATCGAAAAAAACATGTTGTGCAGATACCAATATATTCTCCAATTTCCCATGTCCGCCATCAAGGGCGATGTGTGGCCGGAAGACCTTCTGTCCATGGTCCTCTTTTATGTGGGTGTGGACACCGACGTGGAAGAAGCGGAAAAATTTACCGCATATTCCCTGACCACAACAGACCGGGGAAGGTACAGGAAAGAAGATATCACCCTCTACGGAATCGACAAAGAAAGCGCCTATCTTCCACTGGACGTGTCCGGTGACCAGGTTTATATCTCCTCCTCCTACGCGGAGAAATACCGGATCAGTCCCGGTGACAGTCTCCGTTTAAAAGAAAAATATGAGGATAAGACCTACACCTTTACCGTAACCGGAATCTACGACTATGAGGGAAGCCTGTGCCTTTTTATGGATCAGAAAAAACTGAACCGGATCCTGGATCTGGATTCTGATTATTTCTCAGGTTATTTTTCTGACCGGGAGATCACGGACATCGACAGAAAATATATCTCAACGGTCATCGATTATGAATCTCTCACAAAGGTATCCCGTCAGCTCCAGCGGTCCATGGGAAGCATGATGTACCTGGTTGATGCCTTTTCCGTCCTGATCTTCATCGTCCTGATCTACCTGATGTCCAGGATCATCATCGAAAAGAACAGCCTGAATATTTCCATGTCCAAAATCCTGGGGTACAATAACAGGGAAATCAGCCGCCTTTATATCACTTCCACAACCATGGTCGTGCTGTTTTTCCTGTTGATCTCCATGCCCCTTGAAAATATTCTTTTAAAAGCCATTTTTGAGATGTTTATCATAACCAGCATTTCAGGCTGGATTCCCTACTGGCTGGATCCCCTGATCTATGTCCGGATGTTTCTTCTCGGATTCGGGACCTATCTGGCTGTCGCTCTTCTGGAATTCAGAAAAATCCAAAAAATCTCCATGAACCAGGTATTGAAAACAGAATAAAAGCATGGATATAAAAAAAGGGAATGAAAACAGTCTTCTCCGAAAGCCCGAAAAGACTTTCAGGAAGACTGCATCCATTCCTTCTTTTTTATATTTTGGAATCTACTACCCCTTCAGGGTCCGTCTTCTCACAGGCAGCCGAAATCGATCATCGCCTTGCGAAGAGTCTCCTTGTGGGCATCCGTGAGCTCAGTTAAGGGCAGTCTGGGACTTCCGGCTTCAAACCCCTGCATATTCAAGGCGGCTTTCACCGGAATCGGGTTTACTTCGATAAAGAGCTGTTCAACCAGCGGAAGAGCCTTAAGCTGCAGTTTCCGGGCCTCATCCCATTTGCCTTCAAGGCAGAACATCACCATATCATGGGTCTGCCTGGGGGCTACATTGGCCAGAACGGAGATCACGCCGATCCCTCCCAGTGAGCACAGGGGAACGATCTGGTCGTCATTTCCGGAATAGATATCCAGGATACCGTCCGTAAGGGCGGCCAGTTTGGCAACCTGGCTGATGTTTCCGCTTGCCTCCTTAATGGCAACGATATTCTCCTGATCCCTGGCCAGTCTTGCCATGGTTTCCGGCAGGATATTGGTGCCGGTCCTGGAGGGCACATTGTAGACAATGCAGGGGAGCTTGGTGGCGGAGGCTATCTTGCGATAGTGAAGATACAGACCATCCTGGGTGGCCTTGTTGTAATAGGGGGTGACAAGAAGCAGTCCGTCTGCCCCTCTTTTCTCCGATTCCTCCGACATCATGACCGCATGGGCGGTATTGTTGGATCCGGTTCCAGCGATGACCGGAATCCTCCCTTTGGTCACTTTGACTGCGTGGTCTATGGCATCGAGATGCTCCGGGTCATCCAGGGTCGGTGCCTCTCCGGAGGTGCCGCAGATGATCAGCGCGTCCGTACCTCCGGCAATCTGTGCCTCGATCATCTTCTCCATGGCATCAAAATTAACCTCTCCGTTCTCCTTCATCGGTGTGGCAAGGGCAACACCGGAGCCTTTAAAGATCGTCATAAATGAAAACTCCTTTCCCTGATGCTTGTTTTATCAAAATCTGTAACTACTCATCGAGATGGGGTGCTGAGTAGTTACCAAAATTTTAAAGAAAAATACATAATAATTGCTTCACAAGTATTTTATCATGTTTCCCTCCATTTATCCATGATTAGTATTTTTCATGTGGTTTTTTTCATGGAAAACCGATAGATCATCAGCCTCCCATCTTATTGCTTTATCAATAAAACTATTATATAATCAGCTCAACTGAAAAACATTGACCCTTAGGGCAGTGATGAAAGGAGAAAACCATGAAGAAGAGAGTTTTGGCCATGGTTCTTGTCCTGGTACTGATGCTTTCCCTGGCCCGCGGATGCGGAAAGAAATCCGGCGGGAAAAACGGCGGAAAAGCGGAAAGAGCCGGGAACAATACCCTGGTGGTAGGTATCGCACAGGATTTCGAC
>CACZOS010000004.1 GCA_902782815.1 uncultured Lachnospiraceae bacterium
ATTCATCGATTGTCGGCGGTCTGGTCCCTACCAGGCTCATATCACCTTTCAGGACATTCCAGAACTGCGGGAATTCATCCAGAGAAGTATTGCGGATAAAATTTCCGATTCCTTTCGGTCTGCCGTTCTTGTCTTTCTTTTCACTCCCGATGATCCTGGGATCATCGTCCATTTTAAACATCAGACCGTTCATTTTGTTCTGTGCCATATATTCTTTTTTCCGTTCTTCCGCGTCCATATACATGCTTCGGAACTTATAGATCTTGAATTTACGGCCGTTCTTCCCCACTCGCCACTGGCTGAAGAAAATCGGGCCGGGTGACTGGATATAGATGATCGGCGCGATAAATACAAAGATGATTCCGGTCAGGATACATCCGACCAGACCTCCCATAATATCGACCACTCTTTTCAGTGCCAGGCTGGTAGAGTTAACGATCTTCAGGCTGTTGGTAAATACATAATAGGAGCCGACCTTGTCCGTCCTCTGCATGATCCCTTCTTCTTCCAGGAGGGATGAATAACTGAAATGGATGGTAATGCCCATCTTAAGCAGATTATCAATATAACATTTGGGAAGTAAATAATTCGGATCCAGGAAAAAGAATGCCTCATCCACCCATTCATGCCCGAATGCCTCAAAAAGAGGTACACCGTTTTCAATAACGGGAATCCCATGTAATTCCTTCGTGTCGGGCATCTTCTTATCCAGAAGATAGATTCCCTTGATCACAAAATCGTTGTAGGACCCTTTTACCAGTCCGTTAACGACTTCCGCAGCCTTATGGCTGGATGTGAAAATAATAAGTGCCCGGTCGCCCCCGTTCACTCCTTTCTTTGCCCGCAGATACTGCTTAAGAACTGTACGTAATATCCACATGATCAATACGGCCAGAACTGCCAGAGTAAAGAAAAATCCTCTGGAGATCATATAACTCTCTTTCACAAAAAACAGATAAAGTATCTCAGACACCATAATAACGGCAGTTGTGCGGATCGTATGCAGCATTTCAACATCATTGCCGCGTCGCAGGATATTTCTGTGCGGCTGCATAGCCAGACATACTACCGCCTGTATAATAAAAAATACACCTGCCTGATAAGTATAGAACCATTGACTTAAAGGTTCGGAATACCAGTTTAATACCAGGTAACTTAATCTGTATGCCACCTGGAATCCAAGAAGATCCAAAACAATAAAGGGCAGATGTCTGATCCATTCACTCTCGATTTTTTTGTACATAAAGATACCCCCGCAATTCGTCTTTCCATCAAATAATTGACAAACAATTATCGTTCTGCAAATGCTTTTTTCTGAACACATTCAGTCCAGATCATGCCATTATTTTGCCTCTGCCCGGGATAAACATTCCTGTCTTCCGAAGCCGTCTCAGAGGTGGTTTACGATAAACCCGTTCTGTTTCATCTGCAGGAAAAAAGCCTTAATACCGGCTCGATCTACTGATGGAGAGTATACCAAAATGGAAAAAAAATACAACACATTTGTTGTTAAACTCCATTTTCGGGTTGTGAAAAACCACGAATTCCTGCTCTGCCGTGATTTGCTCTTTTTTTAAAAAATATCCAGTATTTGTCAAACATCGTTAATCTGGTAACAACCTAATAGCATTTTTGTTTCCTTCTGTTATATGTTTTTATGATGCTCTGACTCTATCACTGCCACTGTCACAGAAGTGTCACATGAGCAAAAAAAACCCTGTCTGAAACCAGACAGGGTTTTTAAATACAGGTATTGGGAACCGGAAATTGTTCCGTCTTTATGAAGGGCACTTTCCGGCCGGATCATTGATAGGAGATGGCATCTCCAACCAGATGACCGTCCACATAATCGATACTGATGGTATCCTCCGGATGGACTTTATCCTCCAGGATAAGCTTTGCCGCCAGGGTTTCCACATGTTTGGTGAGGAATCGTTTAAGAGGTCTTGCTCCATATACCGGTTCATAGCCGTTCTCAACGATATATTCTTTGGCTGCATCTGTCAGGCTGATGCTGATCTCCCGGTCTTTCAGTCTCTTATTGACATCGGCCAGCATAAGATCAATGATATCCGAGATATTCCCTCTGGTAAGAGGCTTGAACAGGATCGTCTCATCCAGACGGTTCAGGAATTCCGGACGGAAATGTCTCCGCAGGTCTCCCATGACCATGGCCTGGGCCTCCGGCGAGATATTTCCCTTCTCATCGATACCATCCAGCAGATACTGGGATCCGATGTTGGAAGTCATGATCAGAATGGTATTCTTGAAGTCCACCGTTCTTCCCTGAGAATCGGTGATCCGGCCGTCATCCAGCACCTGAAGGAGGATATTGAACACATCAGCATGGGCCTTTTCGATCTCATCAAAGAGAACTACGCAGTAAGGTTTTCTCCGTACTGCCTCCGTCAGCTGTCCCCCCTCTTCATATCCCACATATCCGGGAGGCGCTCCGATCAGACGGGAGACAGAAAATTTCTCCATATATTCGCTCATATCGATCCGGACCATATTGGATTCGTCATCAAACAATCCCTCCGCCAGGGCTTTGGCAAGTTCCGTCTTCCCGACACCGGTCGGTCCCAGGAAGAGGAAAGACCCGATCGGTTTGTCCGGATCCTTGATTCCGGCTTTGGAACGGATGATGGCTTCCGTAACCTTCTGCACACCTTCATCCTGGCCCACCACTCTTTTGTGAAGTTCCTTGTCAAGATTCAGGGTCTTGTTCCTCTCGGATTCGGTAAGTTTAGCCACAGGAATTCCGGTCCAGCGGCTGATGATCTTGGAGATTTCCTCCTCGGTCACCGATTCGTGTACCAGGGAGTTTCCATCCTTTTTCGCCAGCTCCTCCGCCAGGGCCAGTTCCTTCTGAAGTTCCGGCAGTTTACCGTACTGCAATTCTGCCGCCCTGTTCAGATCATAGTCTCTCTGGGCGATCTGGATCTCATTATTGATGGCTTCGATATCTTCCTTGAGTCTTGACACCTTCTCCACCGCTGATTTTTCCTGATCCCAGGTGGCTTTCCTGGACCGGAAGGTCTCCTTCAGTTCCGCCAGATCCTTCTGCAGACCGGCAAGCCTCTCCTGGCTGAGATGGTCGGTCTCCTTCTTTAAGGCGGCTTCCTCGATCTCCATCTGCATGATCTTCCGCTGGATCTCATCCAGTTCTGTGGGAAGAGAGTCCAGTTCGGTCTTGATCATGGCACAGGCCTCATCCACAAGATCAATGGCCTTGTCAGGAAGGAAACGGTCTGTGATATAACGGTTGGACAGGACTGCTGCATTTACCAGGGCCCCGTCTGTGATCTTAACCCCATGATACACTTCATACCGGTCCTTGAGTCCCCTCAGGATGGATATGGTATCCTCCACAGTGGGTTCATTGACCATGACAGGCTGGAATCTTCTCTCCAGTGCCTTATCCTTCTCGATATATTTGCTGTATTCATTGAGTGTTGTGGCTCCGATACAATGAAGCTCTCCCAGGGCCAGCATGGGCTTTAGCAGATTTCCGGCATCCATGGATCCCTCTGTTTTCCCGGCCCCCACAATGGTGTGAAGCTCATCAATAAAGAGGATGATCTGGCCTTCGCTGGCTTTGATCTCCTCCAGGACAGCTTTCAGCCTCTCTTCAAACTCTCCCCGGTATTTGGCCCCTGCCACCAGGGATCCCATATCCAGGGCAAACACTCTTTTGTCTTTCAGTGAATTGGGCACATCACCCTTGACGATCCTCTGAGCCAGGCCTTCCACAACCGCTGTTTTGCCCACGCCAGGTTCACCGATCAGCACCGGATTGTTCTTGGTTTTCCTGGAAAGGATCCGAACCACGTTCCGGATCTCACTGTCTCTCCCGATAACGGGATCCAGCTTCTGCTGCCTTGCCCTCTCCACCAGATCGTATCCGTATTTTTCCAGGGTTTCATAGGTAGCTTCGGGATTATCACTGACCACCTTCTGATTTCCTCTTACCGTGGACAAAGCCTGAAGAAAACGTTCCCTGTTTATCCCGTAGGCCTGGAACAGCCCTTTGATCTCTTTGTTGGGATGTTTCAGCAGGGACAAAAAGAGGTGTTCCACCGAGACATATTCATCTCCCATGGCTTTGGATTCGTCCTCTGCACTCACCAGGACCTCATTCAGACTCTTGCTGATATAGGTCTGCCCCCCACTGACTTTTGGTTTCTTCTCGACCAGCTGGAGGGCCTGGGATGAGAAAGCCTCCTTGTTGATCCCCATCTTTTCCACCAGTTTCATGATCAGACTGTCACTGACTGTCAGAAGGCTGTAGAGAAAGTGCTCCTGATCGATCTCGGGATTACCGTACTGGTATGCCAGCTTCTCGCATTCCTGAACTGCTTCCATCGATTTCTGCGTAAATTTATTGATATTCATAACAACACCTCCCCGAATGGTTGTCTTGATTTCATCTGATATTGTTATATTTCAACTATAACACAATTATCTTATAACACAGATTATTAGCCAAGTCAAGTATCGAGTGCTAATTTATTTTCCCATCCTCCGTAATTTACAAAATCCGGTGTCCATGATATTCTATCAGTAAACCGGCAGGATAATCAAAGAGAGGTATTGACATGGTAAAAAGAGTTGATTCGCATGTTACCATGCAGAAACTGATCCCAAATGTGGGAAATAAATACAGGGAGCTCTGGGATTTTCCCAGTGACCATCAGAGCATCGGTCTCATCTCCTGTGATGTGGAGGATGTGATGGATTTTGCCCTGGATGATGCATCGAAAAAGGCTAAGATCCATGTGATCCATGTAGAGACCGTCTACGGAGGGGTCGAACGTGCCTGGAGCCGCTACGGCGGAGAGATCACAGCAGTCATATCCGGTCCCAGAGTGGAGGATGTAAAAAGCGGACTTATGTATATCCGGGATTACATTGAACATAAATGCGGCTGTTATGTGATGGATGAGGATGAATCTCTGACCTATTACGTCGACTACATACCCAGAATAGGCAGCTATAACCAGGAGAAGCTGGGCTTACCGGCAGGGACCTCCCTGGCATACCTGGTGGCGCCTCCCATAGAGGCTACCTACGCACTGGACAAGGCGCTGAAAGCCAGCAATACCAGGATCGTCGAATTGTTTGAAGCACCAACCAGAGTCAATACCGGCGGTGCCCTGCTGTGCGGCACGGAATCTGCCTGCAAATCGGCTGTGGCGGCTTTCGCGGAGGCAGTACAGTTCTGCTACGCGAATCCCATGAGCCTGGATTCCTGAACCGGCCATTGGGGATACCTGAGGAATACCGCCGGCTGAAAAAGAGACAAAAAAACCGGACCAGCTGCCCGCAAGGGACTGCTGCCCGGAATTCATAACAGATGTAAGGTGATTATCTATGAAGATCGTACAATTAAAACCCCGCGTTTTATCCCAGAAGCTCATTGCCAACGTCACACCGGAACTGGCAAAAGCCTACAATATTCCGGAAGACCATCACAGCATCGGCTTCTTTGCCACCGATAATGATGATATAGCATATCTTGCGGCGGATGATGCCACCAAGAAAGCCAACATCAAAGTTATCCATGCACAGACCTACTACGGAGGACAGCTTTGTTCCTGGAGCAGATACGGGGGCAGTGTATTTGTCCTGATCTCCGGCCCCAAAGTGCAGGATGTCCGGAGCGCCTTGGGCTATATCAATGATTTTGTGGAGAACCAGTCAGATCTCTATAACTTTGACGGAGATGAGGGGACCTCCTTCTATGCCGGTTGTATTCCCCGGGTAGGCAAATATTACCAGGAAATCTTCAACATTCCCGAAGGAATGTCCTACGCTTACCTGGTGGGAGGGCCCATCGAGACCAACTTTGCCCTGGATAAAGCGCTCAAGTCCAGTGATACAAAGATCGCCCATTACTGGTATCCACCGAGTCATGCCAATTCCAGCGGCGCTGTTCTTTACGGAACGGAATCTGCCTGCCGGGCTGCGGTGAAGACCTTTATCGATACCTTAAAAGCAGCCACCTCTCATCCCCTGGACATCTGACCGGTCAGTCTACGAAGATCCGGTAAAGCATGAGAAGGATATCTTCAACCTCCACTTTTTCCGGAGTCATGGAAGTAATGGGATCTCTCAGGATATGTTCTGCCATATCCAGATTCACCTTGCGGTGGTCGGGATGGTAAGACCGGATGGGACGAAGGCCCAGGGTCTCATCCCGGAATCTCCGGTAGGCGGCAGCTGTTTTATCCGCGATCTCCCGTGGGGATTCATCCCCGTTAAATTCTGCACCCAGCAGTCTCCCGGTATACCTGATTTTTTCGGCACACGGACCCGCGATATGACGGACCATCTCCGGAAATGCATAGGCACATGCCGCCCCGTGGGGGATGTGAAAACGGGCACCGATCTCATGGGCTATGCAATGGCCGATATGGACAAGGCAGTCCACCAGAAGGAATCCTCCATAGGAAGCACAGACCATCATCTTTTCCCTGGCCTGAACATCCTTTCCGTTTCTGACTGCCAAAGGCAGCCAACGGATTACCTCCTCCATCAGTTTCTCACAGATCAGGTCAGTCATGGGACTGCAGGAGACGGAAGTATATGCCTCAAAGGCATGGGAGAAGACATCCAGCCCGGTTTCCGCCGTGATGGAAGCCGGCAGTTCCAGTGTCAGAAGAGGATCCAGAATGGCAAATTCACTGGTGGAATTTCTGACATCGATGGGGTGCTTGTCTCCCCGGTCAAGATCGGTGATCACGATCCAGTTTGACAATTCGCTTCCCGTACCTGCGGTGGTGGGAATACAGATGAGGGAACCTGCCGGATTCATCCGGTCTTCATGTCCGACATAATCCAGTATTTTTCCGCTGTTTACCCGCATGACGTTCATTCCCTTGGCGGCATCCATAGTACTTCCGCCGCCTATGGCCACAATACAGTCACACTCTGCTGTCCTGCAGAGTGCAGCACCCTCGTCCACCAGGTCACTGCTCGGATCGGGGGTTATTTTATCATAGGTCACAAAATCCAGTCCCGCCTCTTTAATGATCTCCGTAATCTTTCCGGCAATTCCCGCGTGGGCTATTCCTTTATCGAATACCAGAAATGGCTTACAGAATCCATTCTCCCGGCATAGCCGGGGAAGAAGCTGCACCGAATCCGGACCTTCTAAAATCTTCGTCTTCTGAACGAGTCGATAATTTATCATGGTTTTCTCCCTTATCTACAGTTGATTTTCCAGAAAATAGGTATGGACCTGCTGTCCGTTGACCATTTTGTTCCCCCGGAATACCTTTTCCATATCGATCAGGTACTCAATATGCGCCAGAGTTTCCCCCACAGCGAACCAGATCTGCCTTTTGGGAGCGGTCTCCCAGGTCTCCCCGTGCAGGGACCAGGTCAGGCGGGAAGCCACCTCATATCCGCTGGATCCCGGATACTCCTTCAGAATCTTCAGGATCTCATTGAGACGCCTGCTGTGATGATCCACGATCTCCCCGGCCCTCTGCTCCAGAGTCTTTCCCGAAATACCTCTGTGGGAAGGATAGGCGAACCTGATATCGTAGGAAAGAATACGGTGAAGGTTGGTCAGGTAGGTGGAAAGCGAGTGTTTCACTCCGGGCCAGACAGTGATATTGGGTGTGATATCGAAGAGGATATGGTCTCCGAGAAACATGATCTTCTCTTCTTCCAGATAATAGCACATATGCTCAGGTGTATGTCCGCTCATAGCCAGAGCGGTGAAAGTAAGGCCTCCTATCCGGATCTTATCCCCGTCCCGCAAAGGAACAATATCATAATCCGCATCCGCGGCATAAACGATCATGGGATTACGTTTCGCCGCTTCAACCAGTTCCTCCTCAGGGAATCCTTCCAGGCGGAACATGGCATCCATTTCCCTGCGATAACGCCGGTATCTCCACTTGCGGATCAGGTCATGCTCGGTTTTGCTCATATAGATCCGGGACTCTCCGCAGGAAAAGCCGGGAGCAAGACCGCAGTGGTCCGTGTGGAGATGGGTGATCAGCAGGTTGGTCTTATCCATGGAGATCCCCAGCTCATCAAGCCCGGCATCCAGGGCTTTCTTACAATCCACATTGTTAAAGCCTGTGTCGATCACCACACTCTCACCCTCAGACTTCAACACATAACAATTCAGATTTTTCAAAGCGTTCCCCTTTAAGGGAATATCGATCCGGTAGATTTCCGGATCCTGATGTAATAATTCAACCATGATTCCGCTCCTTTATCCCTACAGCACTCCCTTTGTGGACCAGACATCTCCCTGAAGCCGGTCCTCGATCATGGTAGCCATGTCCAATGCCTTTCCGAATGCCTTAAATGTCCCTTCGGCAATATGATGATTATTGATACCGGAAAGCTGACGGATATGAAGATTCATCCCGGCGGAATAGGAAACCGCATAGAAAAACTCTCTTACCATCTCCGTATCCATACCTCCGATCCTGGGAACGGTATAGGAAGAATCAAAGACCAGGTAAGGTCTTCCCGACAGATCAACGGCACACAGCATCAGTGTCTCATCCATGGGAAGGATGGAACTGCCGTATCTCCGGATGGCCTTCTTATCTCCCAACGCCTGCCTGATCGCCTCGCCAAGTACGATCCCGCAGTCTTCAATTGTGTGGTGGGAGTCCACTTCCAGATCTCCCTTGCAGATAAGAGTCAGGTCAAATAGACCGTGACGGGCAAATCCTTTGAGCATATGGTCAAAAAAACCGATTCCTGTATCAATTTCGGTCTTTCCGGTTCCGTCAATATTCAGCCTGCAGCTGATATCCGTCTCTTTAGTCACTCGGTTTACCGTTGCGATCCTTGATTCCATATCTGCTCCTTTTCTCTCTTAATAATCTATCTTGTATTCCATATCATGTATCAGAAATTCATGATGAAGATATTGATCAATCCCAATATGAGTCCGATGACAGCCCCCAGATTGACGATGGCCCCCAGTTCCTTCTTCATGATGGCCAGAACAAGTTCCTCCACCTCCTCCACCTTCATGGAGTTGATGCGGTCTTCAACCACCTTCTTCAGATTCAGGGATTCCATCATCTGTCCCAGATGTTGGCGAATGACCATCTCGTAAACTTCCGTCGTCAGATCTACCAGGTTAAAGCCATTGTCATCCAGAAGGGAGATACCTTCTCCCACCCTTCTTTTTCTCAGGGAATCCAGCTCATTTTTAATGGCCTTCTCCAGGTATTCTTTCCCTTTATCTTCCACCAGAGCGTCAAGTTTTTCCTCGATCATCTCCCCGATACCGGTGAGAAAATTTCCGGTGAGCATCATGCCCAGCATGGATTCGGACAACTTTTCCCTGGCTGCATCCATGATCTTCTCCGTCAGCATATGGGGAAGATCCATCTCTTTTATCCTCAGATAGAAGAAATCCGCGCCGGTCTCCCGGACAAAGAGGGCCAGTTCATGAAGGGAATCCCGGTCCGCCAGTTTCAGGGCAGCGTCCTCCACGGTCACTTCCGAGCTTTTCCGCTCGTCGATCCATCTCCTCACCGCATCCGCCAGTTTTTCCTTCATTTCCGGGGAAAGGAGTATCGTCTCCATCACCTCGGGGGTGAGAAGCTGGGTCTGCACCGCGTCCCCGATGGCCCTGGCCAGCCTGGGCTGTCCCTTGGGGATGACTCCCGGCGTGAAGGGTACTCTCCATCCCCCGATCCTCATTTCATGCCGTGGATGAAAGAGCATTTTGACCGCGATCCAATTCGTAAAATATCCAATAACCGCACCTACCAGAGGTGCAGCAATCATTTTCCATATCATGGACTGATTCCTCTCTCTTTTCCCATTCCTCTGTTCTTTCCTTCCATGATACTACGATTTTCCTGAGAATTCAATATTCGCCCTCCTGCCAGAACCTGTTCAGTACCTCCGGGCAGCTATCCAGGCTCACTTCATAATACTCCTTCCAGTCTTCCGGCAGCAGGTACTGGTTTTCTTTCCAGAGAAAACGGTCATCCAGCAAAGTGATCACGCCTTTGTCCAGGGCGCTCCTGATCACCCTGCCCGCAGCCTGCAGGACCTTGTTCATCCCGGGATAACGGTAAGCATAGTCATAGCCTTTTCTGCCATGGGCATCAAAA
>CACZOS010000005.1 GCA_902782815.1 uncultured Lachnospiraceae bacterium
ATTATTTATATTTTCTTTTTCTGGCAGCTTCAGATTTCTTTTTACGACGAACGCTGGGTTTCTCGTAATGCTCTCTCTTACGGATCTCCTGCTGAATACCTGCCTTAGCACAGCTTCTCTTAAATCTGCGAAGCGCGCTGTCTAAAGATTCGTTTTCTTTAACGATAACGTTTGACATCGACTCACCTAACCTCCCTCCAGTTGCGTATTGTGCCTAATACAACTGTTTGGGTATTTTTGCACTATCATGTATTATACACATATCCCATTCTTTCGTCAATATTTTTTTTAAAAAAGCAGGAATATGATCCGTAAATCTGTCCCGCCCTTTAAAATGACGTTGCGTTTTATACTGTTTCTGATATACTTTATATAATAATATTAAGATTGTATAAAGATAATCCTTGAATATATAAAGATTACCTTAAAATAAGAATGGAGAAAAGTACATATGAATATCATTGTAGCCGGGGGCGGTAAAGTCGGTTCCGCTCTGGTCAAACAGCTCTCATCAGAGGATAATGATATCGTCCTCATCGATTCCAATCCGCAGGTTCTGGAGAGTACCATAGAGATGTACGATATCATGGCGATCACCGGTAACTGCGCCACCATGGATGTGCTCAAGGAGGCCGGCGTCATGGAAGCGGATCTTCTGATCGCCGCCACCAGTACGGATGAAATCAATCTCTTATCCTGTCTGACTGCCCATGCCATGAATCCCCGCCTGGAAACCATTGCCAGGATACGGAATCCGGAGTACAGTGACCAGACCCATGAGATGAAGGACACCTTCGGTCTTTCCTTTATGGTCAATCCGGATTATCAGGCTGCATCCGAGATAGAACGTCTGCTCAAGTATCCCGGTTCACTGAACAGGGAATATCTGTCCAATGGCCGTTTTGAGATCATCGAGATCAAGGTGGACGAAAAAAGCCTTCTGAACAATGTCCGGCTGAAGGATCTTAACAGTGTCATCGGCTGTTCTGTTCTGGTCTGCACGGTGATCCGTGAGGACAGATTCTTTGCGCCCGCAGGTGACTTTGTCATCCGGGCGGGTGACCGGGTCTTTGTCACTGCTCCGATACAATCCATCGCTTTACTTTTGAAAAATCTGAAAATAGTGAATAAAAAGGTGAAGAAAGTGGTGGTCTGCGGGGGTAACCGGATAAGTTATTACCTGGCACGCCGTCTTCAGAAAACCGGAATTTCCGTGTCCATCATCGAGAAGAATTATGACCGTTGTCTGGAACTGGCAGGTCTTCTTCCCGAAACCAATATCATACACGGAGATGCCACCAGTCAGACCCTTCTCCGGTCTGAAAAGATCGGTCAGTATGACGCTCTGATCACCATGACCGGTATGGACGAGCTTAACATGATCATCTCCCTCTACGGGACAAGCAATCATGTGTCCCAGGTCATCACCAGCATCGGGCATATGTATAACACCACCATTGTCAATGCCCTGAATCTGGGCAGCGTGATCAGCCCAAAAGAGCTTTGTTCGGCCCAGATCGTCAGCTATGTAAGAGCCATAAAGAATCGTGACGGAGCCGCTCTCTCCATTCATCCCTTCGCGGACGGACAGGCGGAAGCCATGGAATTTCTGGTGGATGAGAATACTTTTAACTGCGCCGTTCCCCTCAAAGACATCCGACTCAAAAAAGGAATCCTGCTGGCAGGAATACGGCACAGCTCCGCGAAAAACGGGATCATCACCGAAATCCCCAACGGAAATTCCTCTTTCCAGGTGGGAGATATCGTGATCATTGTCACCAGCGGCAGCAACGTCATCTACCAGTTAAATGAAATTTTTGCAGCATAAGGGGTCAGATTATGAATTATCGAATGATGGGTAAATTCATCTACCGGATACTTATTCTGGAAGGACTCTTTATGATTCCGGCCCTCCTGATCAGTATCTATCACAGAGAGTCCCACGCAGTGGGCGGGTTTGTTTCTTCCCTTCTGGCGATCGGGATCATCGTATATCTGCTTTATGTCTTCTGCAAAGACGCCCCCAGCGGTTTCTATGCCAAAGAAGGCCTGGCCTGTGTGGGGATAAGCTGGATCACCATGGGCCTGCTGGGATGCCTTCCCTTCTATTTTTCCCGGGAGATTCCTTCCTACATAGACGGTTTTTTCGAGATCGTATCCGGTTTCACCACCACAGGATCCTCCATTGTTCCCGAGGTGGAAAAACTGAGTATGGGTATCCTTTACTGGAGGAGTTTCAGCCACTGGGTAGGAGGCATGGGAGTTCTGGTCTTCCTGCTGGCCATCTCTTCCGTGGATAAACGGAGCAGCGGCTACACCATGCATCTTTTAAGGGCGGAGAGCCCCGGCCCGGATGTGGGCAAGCTGGTTCCCAAGATCAGACAGACAGCCAAGATCCTCTACATGATCTACATCGCCCTCACCCTCCTGGATATCTTCTTTCTGGTCATCGGGAAAATGCCGGTCTTCGATGCCATCTGTACCGCCTTCGGTACTGCGGGAACAGGTGGTTTCGGCATAAAGAACAACAGTATCGCCGGATATTCCCCCTACCTTCAGAATGTGTGCACCATATTCATGCTCCTCTTCGGCGTCAACTTCAGCTGTTATTATCTGCTTTTGATGAAACAGTTCAAAAATGTATGGAAAGACGAGGAATTACGGCTTTATCTGGGTATAGTCCTGGGAAGCATCCTCCTGATCATGTGGAACATCAGAGGCTTTTACGGCACCCTGGAAGAGACAGCCAGACATGCGGCCTTTCAGGTTTCCAGCATTGTTACCACCACCGGATTCGCCACCACGGACTTCGATCTGTGGCCCCCATTTTCCAAGGCCATTCTTCTCTGTCTTATGCTGGTGGGCGCCTGTGCCGGGAGCACCGGCGGCGGCTTCAAGATGGGTCGCCTCCTCTTCATGCTTAAGAATTTGCGCAGAAATATTCTCCAGATCCTTCATCCCCGGAAGGTTCAGGCGGTCAGGAACAACAACCGGATCGTCCAGGAAAGGGTGCTGGATAATGTAAATGCCTACCTGGCAGCCTATGTGATGATCGTAGTCTTAAGCTTCATCATCATCTCCGCAGACGGCTTCAGCATAACGACCAACATCTCGGCTGTGCTGGCATGTTTCAATAATATCGGCCCGGGCTTTGACGCGGTGGGCCCCACCTGTAATTTTTCTGCCTACAGTGCCCTGTCCAAACTGGTGCTCATTCTGGATATGCTCGCGGGCAGGCTGGAGATTTTCCCGATCCTGGTGCTTTTTTCCGGCGATACCTGGAAGCGCTAGGGAGAATTTCAAGGATATACGATCAAATGAAAAAAAGAGATTGGTGTATGTACCCAATCTCTTTTTTATCTGCTATGCAAGCTGGCCTGCTGCGGTATCCACTGCTTTTTTCAGGGCATCGGGAATACCTGCAGAATTCTTTCCTCCGGCCTGGGCCATATTGGGACGGCCGCCTCCGCCGCCTCCGACCAGTCCGGCTGCTTCCTTGATGATCTTTCCGGCATGGGCTCCGGCCTTCACCGCATCATCCGTAGCGGATACGATCAGGCTCACCTTTTCACCCAGATCTGAGGCAAGAATGACAACGCCGCTGCCGATCTTAGCCTTGAGATCATCACTGAGAGTCCGGAGGGCATTGACATCCACGTCCTTTACGGCTACCGGCAGTACTTTGAAGGAACCGGCTTCCACCACGTCTTTCATGACGTCAGCCACCTCGCTCTTGGCGATCTGATCTTTCAGTTTTCCGTTTTCCGCATGAAGCTCTTTGACTTCGTCCAGAAGGGACCGTATACGGTCAGCCAGTTTGGCCGGCTCGGTCTTGGCCATTCTGGCGGCCTCATTGAGCTCGTCCTCGATCTTTGCGTAGTAAGCCAGCACGTTGTCACCCGTGAGGGCCTCAATACGTCTTACCCCGGCAGCGATTCCTGTCTCGGAGATGATCTTGAATGCCTTGATGTCCGCGGTGTTCTTTACATGGGTTCCTCCGCAGAACTCCACGGAATAACCGTCGCCCATGTTTACCACTCTTACCCGGTCGCCGTATTTCTCCCCGAAAAGGGCGATGGCTCCGGTCTTCTTGGCCTCTTCCATGGTCATAATACTGGTATCCACCGCATAGGCCGCCGCGATCGCCTTATTGACAAGTTCTTCCACCATGGCGATTTCTTCCTGGGTCATGGCCTGGAAATGGGAGAAGTCAAAACGAAGTCTGTCCCGGTCATTATAGGAACCGGCCTGCTCCACATGGGTGCCCAGGACCGTACGAAGGGCTTTCTGAAGCAGGTGGGTGGCGCTGTGGTTCTTGGCCGTATCTCTTCTCTGAGAGGAGTTGACCGTGAGGTTCACGGTATCCCCCGTCTTGATCATTCCGGCGGTCACCTTACCCACATGGCCGATCTTACCGCCCTTTAATTTGATCACATCCTCCACAGCAAATTCCCCTTCGGGGCCTCTGATGATACCCGTATCGGCATGCTGGCCGCCGCTGGTGGCATAGAAAGGAGTGACATCGGTGATAATGGTTCCCATATCCCCGTCCGTAAGGGCTTCGGTCAGCTCATCGGTTGTGGTGAGGACGACAACGCGGGAATCCAGGGACAGCTTATCATAACCATCGAATTCAGAGCTGATGGCCGGGTCGATCTCATCGTATACCGTGGCATCCGCACCCATGTAGTTGGTCACTTTGCGGGCTGCCCGGGCGGTCTCCCTCTGTCTCTGCATGCAGGCGTCAAATGAGGCCTCATCCACAGAATATCCCTTTTCTTCCAGGATCTCCTTGGTCAGATCAAGGGGGAATCCGTAGGTATCATAAAGTTTGAAGGCTTCTTCGCCGGAGAGTTCTGTCTTACCCTCCTCTTTCATGCCTTCCTCAAGACCGGAAAGGATATTGAGTCCCTGGTCGATGGTACGGTTAAATTTATTTTCCTCCTGGGTGAGGACATTAAAGATGAATTCTTTTTTCTCTTCCAGCTCCGGATATCCGTCCTTAGAGCCTTCGATCACCGTCTTGGAAAGCTCGGCCAGGAAGGTTCCCTCTATGCCGATCTTACGTCCGTGGCGGGCTGCCCGGCGGATGATCCTCCTCAGGACATAGCCCCTTCCCTCGTTGCTGGGCATGATACCGTCGGAAATCATAAAGGTCGCGGACCGGATATGGTCGGTGATAAGACGGATGGAGATATCATCCTCTTCGTTCTCCTTATAGGTCTTGTGGGCCAGGTCACCCACTCTCTCACGCAGGGCACAGATGGTATCCACATCAAAAATGGAGTCCACTTCCTGGACAACCACAGCCAGACGCTCCAGACCCATACCGGTATCGATATTCTTGTTCTCCAGAAGGGTATAGTTGTTGTGTCCGTCATTGTCAAACTGGGTGAATACGTTGTTCCACACTTCCATGTAACGGTCACAGTCACATCCCACCGTGCAGGTGGATTTACCACATCCGTATTTTTCCCCACGGTCATAGTAGATCTCGGAACAAGGTCCGCAGGGGCCGGCTCCATGCTCCCAGAAGTTGTCTTCCTTTCCGAAGCGGAAGATG
>CACZOS010000006.1 GCA_902782815.1 uncultured Lachnospiraceae bacterium
CCCGCCAACAGGGAGGCCTTCGCCCGGGCACTGGAGGTCTGCCGCCATCCCTTATGCTACAACGGCGATCTTTTCGGCATGGAGGATGCAAAGGAGTGTATGGAGAGATTTCCGGGAATCGATGCCCTCATGTTCGGAAGAGGGATGATTGCCGATCCCCAGCTTCCGGAAAATTGCCGCGCCCTTCAGGAAAAGGCCTTTGACCGGGACCGTTTCTTCGGTTTCCACCGGGCGATCCTTCAGGGATATGAGGAGGTCATGTCCGGGGAGAAGAATGTCCTCTACAAGATGAAGGAACTCTGGTGCTATATGGGCGTCAGTTTTCCCGGGAAGGAAAAGATCATAAAAAAGATAAAAAAGGCGGGAACACTGAGGGAATATAATCAGCTCATTTCCGCATTATCCGAATAAAGAAAGAGATATCCGAAAGAAAGAAGGCAGCTATGGCAGGAAGAAATAAAAACCGCATAAGATGGATGACGGCAGCAATGGCTCTGCTGGTCTTTTTCCATCTCAGATTCCTCCCGGTCCGGGCGGATTCATGCAGGACAAAAAAACTGAATAATGCCAAAGATGCCGTATCCATACTGAAAAAAGACTGGGAGAGTACCTATTTTCAGGAGATCCGGATCCGGGAGAATTCCGATAAGATTGAGATAGACGGCAAAAAAAGCACCTTTACCGGGACATTTTCCGTCAACCGGGCAATCATGAAGAAGGCGGTTTCCTCCGGGAATAACCTGTCCCGATTTCTGAAACAGCAGAAAAACGCCGAGGGCGCCATCTATTCTTTAAAGAAGACCGGGAAGGGATCATATTCGGTCACCGCACCTTACCAGTCCAAGCGGATCGTGGTCTATACCACCTCCATGTCCGCCAGCTACGGCGCTTCTGAGAAATATATTTATAAAGAAGGCAAGGAGACTATCCTTTGTTTTGATACGGAGGAGAAGACCAGAAAAGCTTATGAAAGGATCAGGAAGATCTACGGGCGGAAAAACTGCTATATTGATGAGATCTTCTCTGTAGAGAACAAGTCCATGTCCGCCGGATGGGGCGCCGCCGCCACGGAAATGGCAGACCTGAAAAGCAGTGTCCCGGCATCCGGTCTGGCTTCCTCGGTGACAGTGGCCGTGATCGATACGGGGATCAACAGAAATCATAGCCTCTTCTCCGGAAGAACTATCCTTCCCGACAGCTATAACATTGCCGGTGGGAACAAAAACATCAACGACACTAACGGACATGGCACTCATGTGGCAGGGATCATCGCGGACATGACTCCGGCGAACGTAAAATTCCTGGTCATCAAGATCGCGGACGCGGGTGGGTCATCCTCCTCTCTGGTCATCAATCTGGCCATGAATTACGCCATATCCCACAATGCGGATGTGATGAACGTCAGCTACGGCTTTCTCTCTCCCTACGCCTATCGCTATACTTTCCTGGATAAGGTGATCGACAAGGCATATACCAAGGGTATTCCCATTGTCACCGCGGCGGGGAACGTTTCGGAGGGAATTCCCGGGAGGGATGTGAATAACTGTTATCCGGCATGCAATGACCAGACTGTTGCCGTATCCGCCCTGAACAGGAATTTAAGCCTGGCGGAATACTCCTATTACGGGTCCGCCATCGATTTCTGCGCGCCGGGCACCCGGATCACTTCCGCCTGGGTCGGCTCGGTCAATGGCTACAGGGAGGAGTCGGGCACTTCCATGGCAGCCCCCCATATCACCTCAGCCCTGGCATATATCAAGCTCCGTAACCGGAAACTGTCCGTTCAGGGATCCTGCCTGGAACTGAGAAGATATTGTGTGGATCTGGGAAGCCCGGGAAAAGATGCGCTGTACGGCTCCGGATATCCCAGGATGAAGAACCTTTTCGGGACTGCGGGAGCCTATGATTCCTGGACTGTCTCCGCAATGCCCGGATCTCCGGTGATCAGCCTGTGCCGGAATGACCAGAAGGGAACCATGATCCAATGGGGAACTGTGGCAGGCGTTAAGGGCTATTATGTCTACCGGAGGCTGAACGGAGGGGCAAATAAGAAGGTGGCTACGGTCACCGGGAATTATTTTCTTGACCGGCAGACAGGAGAAGGGGATTACTGTACTTATCAGGTGGTGGCCTACGCCGAATCCCAGGGGGCGGTAAAACAGAGCGGCTACAGCAACACGGTCGCCAATATCACCCTGAAACCTCTGCGGATAACCAAGATCAAGGCAGCAGGCAGGAAGAAAGTGTTACTGAAACAAAAGAGACTCCAGGTCTGGGTGAATAAACGGTTGGAGATCCAGTATTCAAAATCCAGATCCTTCAAGAACGCCGGCAGCAAAAGCTTTCCCGCGGAACAGGCATCCTGCCGCTTCGGGACGGGGAAAAAGGGAAAGATCTATATAAGGGCCCGCAG
>CACZOS010000007.1 GCA_902782815.1 uncultured Lachnospiraceae bacterium
GAGGAAAACCGCAGAATCCATGCGGCAGATACCTGTCACATCCGTTCTCCGGCTTTTCTCTTAGCAGACTGTCTGTCCCGCGATGGGATTGCTGGGTTTGTTAATATGAAAATATCTATACTTCCTTAAGTTCGATACAAAGCAGGGTAATGTCGTCGAACTGAGGTGCCCCGGCCACAAATTCATCCAGACTCCGGTGAAGTCCTTCAACAATCTCCCTGGGAGAGCCATCCTTAACCTTATTCAGGGTCTCTACAACCTTCTCCAGGGTGTACATCCTGTTTTCATTATCCGTGGCTTCCGTCGCCCCGTCGGTATAGATAAAAAGCTTGTCTCCCGGATTAAGCGTGATCTCATAATCATGATATTTAATACCGGGCAGGGCCCCCACCACCAGATCATGTTTTGTCCTGGTCAGGGTAAAGTCTCCGTTTTTTCGATAGATCACTGCATCTTCGTGCCCTGCATTGCAGGCGATGATCCTGCCGGTGGAAATCTCAAGGATCCCGAGCCAGAGAGTGACAAACATATCCGCGGCGTTTCTTGCGCAGATGATGTCATTGATGGAATTCATGACCTCCGCAGGGCTGTCATTGATATGCATCCAGTCCATGATCAATATATTGGACACCATCATAAAGAGAGCAGCCGGTATTCCTTTGCCGGATACGTCTCCGATCACGATGGCCAGATGATCATCATCGATCAGGAAAAAATTATAGAGATCGCCTCCCACTTCCTTGGCAGGAGTCATGGAGGCAAAGATATCGAATTCTTTCCGGTCAGGGAAGGGAGGGAACTCATTGGGAATGGAGCTTATCTGAATGTTCCGGGCCAGGGACAGCTCCGCCCCGATTCTCTCCTTCTCCGCAGTGATTTCTGTGATATTCTCGATATATTCGAGCATATCCGTTTCCATCTTATGCATATAGTGGGCCAGCCCTGAGATCTCCTTGATCTCACTGATGTTCTCAAAGGGCTCCCCTTTTGTGTTTTCCATGGCAAACCGGGTTGCCTCCTTGGAAACCATCTTGATGGGCTTCACCACCTGTCTGGTAAGGTAGGAAGTGACAAAAATAGCAGCGAATAAAGAGAGCAGGATCGTGGAGATCATGATGGTGATCAGATAGGGTCTCCGGGCATCCTTCAGCTCACGGATAGGTCTCTGTATACAGAGGATTCCGGATACCTCGTCATTGGAATCATGCACCGGAACCAGGGTGGTAATATGTGGGTGGATCCCGTCGGGGGGATGTGTCCGGTAGATCGTTCCGTAAAGAATCTCTTTATCATAAATCTGCTGATAGGTTTTTCTGTATTCATCGTTGGTTGTTTCTCTTTTATGGCCCAATTCCCAGATGGTGTATTTGGTGTCATCCACAGAATTGTCCACGGCATTGAAGACGGAGACAAATCTTCCGTAATCACTCCTGTCTACCACAATGATATAGATCAGAGAGACACCGATCCTTTTACAGTAACCGTCAAGGTACCTTCTGGAACGGTCATACTCCTCCTTCTCTTCCCCTTTAAGATACTCATCCAGATGGTCCCCGTTGATCAGGGTGGTTGCCGTATCTGCCATATGGAAAGTGGTGGTGGAATACTCTTTTTTAAATGAATAGGTGAAGCTGTAGAAGCCGATAGTGGCCACGATAGTGCCGAAAAAAATGAGCAGGAGTACGATCACACCGATAATATTGAAAGTCATACTGTTCCGTATCCGACTTAATCTTTTCATCACTGTTCTCCCTTTTTCAGAAATGATCAATCCTTCATACAGAATATCACATCTGCCCGTAAATTGCATTCCCATATCCCTTCATTTTTCTTTTTATTTGCCGGAAATATGATCTCCGTGAAGGTGTCCGCCCTCACCGGCACACAGCCGGCAATCCACCTTCTTACTGTAATCATAGAGAAGGAAAAATACACAGTAAATAAAAGCAACGGACAAGGCGATGTTCAGGATCATATGGTCTCGCAGCAGAATCATCAGGACGACAAAGACCAGTCCCATCATCCCAACTTTAACCAGCAGCCTCCCCTTGTCATAACAGGTGGGTTTTGCATAGCCTTCCGTCGCGAAAAGAAAGAAAAAGTAGGCCACAAAGGAGGCGGTCAGCATGATCATCCTCGGCAGCAGACTTACCCCTTCCATCCGCATAAAATCCAGCGATATAGTGATGCTGTTGAGAGAAAAGATGATAAAGATATGGATCAGCATATAACCGATCCCGTTGGTCTTCTTCTCCCGGTCAATGATGTGGTCATAGAGCATCCCGTAACTCAGGAAAAGGCCTACTACGATAAGAAATCCCATCAGGGAAAAATACAGATTTCTAAAAGAGAAATGTCCCTCAAAATACCCTGCCAGAACAATGATCATCTCGCCGAAGGTAAAAACCACATAAAGCATGGCCCGCTCGGATAAATGGGTAAAGTCCACCACATCCGATTCCCTGTCCTTCCCGGGAAGGGCGATCAATACCATACTGATGAGAATGGCGGCCAGAGACAGGTAGGTCGTACTCCTCCATCTGTATTCAAGGATCGCGCAAAAGACAAGCAGGGCTTCGATAAGGATTATCCCTGCCATACGGATGATCCTCTTCTCGTACTCCGGTTCTCCTTTCCTGTTCCGCAGTTCCAGAAAATACTGGAGGGCGATATTGATCAGGATCAGGATCCAGGCCACATGATACTGGGTATGGAAGGCCTGCCAGTGCTGTCTTGTGGCCTCACCCATATAGTAAAGCAGAAACATGTTGACAAAAAGCATCACATGGTCCCGGACCCCGTTACGTCCATAGACATTGATATAATACGTAGTCAGTGTCCATAACTGGATCACTGCCAGGGTAAAGGTCAGATAGGTCAGAAAAGTGGAAAAACTGACAAAACCGTCCTCCAGATACTGGAGAAGAGAATTATTACGTCCGATAATGTACACAAAGATCAGGTCATAGATCAGTTCAACATATTCAACTTTTTTCTCATTTCTCGCAAATGAATCTTCTAACATTTAGTCTTATACTCCACCCATTCCCCGTCTTCAAGTGTTTCAAATATCCCCCATTCCGGCTTACCGAGATCACGGCCTTTGACCCGTATGGGAATAAACGCATCATGCTGACAATAGGGAAGGGGATCTTCCATCCCGATCCATCCTCTTTCATCAATCAGCTCATTCCAGTCTTCATACAGATCCTGCAGGGAATCATAACAGCGGTCAAAAGAGCACATGACAGCATCCGGGCTGGTATATTCAAAAAGATAGATGCCTTCCTCCGCCACATAAAACATGATCTTGACTATGCTGTCATGGTCATTATATTTCAAAGGTTCTTTCAGATATGCATACTTTCTCACGATAATTCACTCTCATCATTCTATGAATACTGTTGAATCTGATCTGACTGTTTTTTTCTGTGCAGGGTATGCCGTATCAAGGCGATCAGATAGACTTCAAACATCAATACCGCCAGAGAAACACCCGCGATGCAGGAAAAGGTATGGTCCAGGCAGAAGCCTTCCTTTGCCATAAGAATATAACTGCTGCTGACCGCTGTCATGAATGTGGCAGGCAACGCCGTCAGCATAGAACCGAAACGATATTTTCCTTCTTTGAGCAGATAGGAGGTCGATACCCATAGGGCTATCATTGCAAGCGTTTGATTGCTCCAGGAGAAATAACGCCAGATGATCTGAAAGCCGTTGTCATGGACGATGGCAAACCAGGTCAGCAATCCCCCGGCCACAAGCAGCGGAAGGGTGATCAGCAGACGGTTCTTTATCTTCTTCTGATTCAGATCAAGAGTCTCGGCCAGGATCAGCCTGGCGCTTCGAAAGGCAGTATCGCCCGAAGTGACCGGACAGATGATCACTCCCGCCACAGCAAGGATTCCGCCGAAAAGGCCGAGCACGCCTGTGGAAATCTCGTAAACCACATTGGAAGCACCGCCTTTCAGGGCATCACTGAGCAGCTGTGTTGTACCATAGAAAGAAACTCCTGCGGCAGCCCAGACAAGCGCGATCATCGCTTCGCTGATCATGGCACCGTAAAAAACGATTCTGCCATCTTTTTCGGACATAATACACTTGGCGATCATCGGAGATTGTGTTGCATGAAAACCTGATATTGCGCCACAGGCAACCGTGATAAACATATATGGCCAGACAGGTGTGTCTTCAGGGTGAAGATTCTGCAGTGACAATTCCGGAATGGTGTACCGGCCGCCCGAGAATATGATACCGCCTATCACCGCGACTGCCATGACGATCAGCAGCACACCGAAGACCGGGTACAGCCTGCCGATCAGCTTATCGATGGGCAGGAGGGTCGCCAGGAGATAATAAATGAGAATGATGACTGCCCAGAAAGTCCCGTTCATCCAGCCGGGC
>CACZOS010000008.1 GCA_902782815.1 uncultured Lachnospiraceae bacterium
ACTCTCTACAGTAATATTCCTCATCGTGGTGCTGACGGTTCTGATCTCCAATCTCAGGGCTATCCGAAATGATTCCCGTGAGAAGAAAGGAGTGGCGGTATGAAAATCCTGAAGGGATCAGCCCCTGGTCTTATTCTCTTTCTTCTCGTTTTTCTTCTTCTTCCCTCTGAAGGTTTTGCATCCGGGAAAAAGGTGCACAGCCGGGAGGTAGTCCTCCGGGTCAGCAATTGGGAAGAATATATCGATGAGGGTGACTGGGATGAAACCATTGACCTGGAGAGCGGGGACATCATCGGAAAAAACAATATTGTTCATGATTTTGAGGATTGGTATTACGAAACTTATGGTATAAAGGTCAAGGTGGAGTATTCCGCTTTCGGCTCCAACGAAGAGTTCTACAACATGTTCACCCTGGGCAATAAGTACGACCTGGTGTGTCCGTCGGAGTATATGATGATGAAGCTGGTCATGGAAGACCAGGTTCTTCCCCTGTCCGATGCTTTTTTTGACCGGGATGATCCCAATAACTACTATGCCAAAGGACTTTCCCCCTATATCCGGAAAATATTTGAGGAGAGTACCATAAACGGTGATCCCTGGGCAAAGTACTTTGCCGGTTATATGTGGGGAATCACAGGTATTGTCTATAATCCAGCCTATGTGAGCCAGGAGGAGGCTTCCACATGGTCTATCCTGACCAATCCCAAATTCCGGCGTCAGGTGACCATAAAAGACAGTGTAAGAGAATCTTATTTTGCAGCGGTAGGTGCCCTGAAGGCCGACCTTCTGACTTCACAGGAATTTATCAATGATCCGGACTACCACAGGAATCTGGAAAGGGAGATGAATGATTCATCCGACCAGATGATCAGCAAGGCACAGGATTTCCTCCAGCAGGTAAAGGAGAATACCTATTCCTTCGAATCCGACGCCGGTAAAGCGGATATGATCACCGGCAAGGTGGTGGCAAACTATCAATGGTCCGGAGACGGAGTCTATACTCTGGATCAGGCGGAAGAGGACGGCCTGTACCTTTCCTTTGCCGTGCCCGAAGAATCCACCAATATTTATTTTGACGGCTGGTGCATGCTGAAATCAGGTATCGGGAAGGACAAGGCCAAACAGCATGCCGCAGAGGCTTTCATCAATTTTATGTCCCGGCCGGACAGTGTGATCCGCAATATGTACTATATCGGCTTTACCTCCTGTATATCCGGAGGGGAAGACAAGAGGATCTTCGAATATGCCGACTGGTGTTTCAGCGCAGAAGAGGATGAAGAAGAGGTTACCGATTATCCCCTTGGTTATTTCTTTACCGGTGACAGTGAGGATGAAGACTATGTCATCACAGCACCCACAGACCAGGTGAACCGTCAGCTTTTCTCCCAGTATCCGGATGAGAAGACCATATCCCGGTCCTCCATCATGGTCTATTATGATAAGGAGACCACGGAGAAACTGAATCAGATGTGGATAAATGTACGCTGCTGCAATATCCGCAAAATCCCGGTATGGGCATGGGTGATCGCAGGAATTGTGATTATACTGCCTCTTATCTTTATCCTGAGGAGAAAAATGAACAAAAACTACTGAACATAAGGAGTTGTCTTGAAAACATTAGCACTTAGAGACGAAACATTATTGAGTATAGAAAGGCCGGTACGCTACATAGGCGGAGAGGTAAATTCCGTAGAGTATTCTCCGGATTTTTATCCTAAGCTTACCCGTGAGGATACCATCCGATTTGCCATGTGTTTCCCGGATGTCTATGAGATCGGCATGTCCCATCTTGGGATGAAGATCATCTGTGACATGATGAATAAAAGAGAAGATATCCTTTGTGAAAGGGTCTTCTCCCCCTGGCTGGACCTGGACCGGGTCATGAGGAAGGAGAGGATCCCTCTCTTTGCCCTGGAGAGCCAGGATCCGGTATTTCTCTTTGATTTTCTGGCTATTACCATTCAGTACGAGATGTGTTATACCAATATCCTCCAGGTCCTTGATCTGTCCCGGATCGGAATCTACGCGAAGGACAGGAGAGAGGATGCTCCCATAGTGATCGGAGGGGGACCCTGTACTTACAATCCGGAACCCCTGGCCGATTTTTTCGATCTGTTCTATATCGGAGAGGGTGAGACAGTTTACTATGACCTTATGGACCTTTATAAGGACCATAAAAAAAGAGGCGGATCCAGATCTGAGTTCATTCACCGTGCCGCTGCCACGATTCCGGGAATCTACGCCCCATCCCTCTATGAGACTGCTTACAGGGAAGACGGAACCATCGCTTCTTTCAGGCCTGTTTATGATGATATTCCCTCTACTGTTTTAAAACAGGTTCAGATGGATCTTTCCCACACCTTCTATCAGGATAAACCCCTGGTCCCCTTTATCAAGGTGACCCAGGACCGTTCTGTCCTGGAAATCCAGAGAGGATGTACCAGAGGCTGCCGATTCTGTCAGGCCGGTATGATCTACCGTCCCACCCGGGAACGGGATCTGGATTATCTTAAAAATCTGGCGGACACCATGCTTGCCGCAACGGGAGATGATGAAATCTCCTTAAGTTCCTTAAGCTCCAGTGATTTTCACTGTCTGCCGGAACTGTGCAGCTACCTGATCGAAACCTACGGGAAGAAGAACATCAATATCGCCCTTCCCTCCCTCCGGATCGATGCCTTTTCCCTGGATGTCATGAGTAAGGTCCAGGATGTGAGAAAAAGCAGTCTGACTTTTGCTCCGGAAGCGGGAACACAGAGAATGAGGGATGTGATCAACAAGGGTCTCACGGAGGAAGTGATCCTACAGGGTGCCCGGGAAGCCTTTAAAGGAGGCTGGAATAAGGTTAAACTCTATTTTATGATGGGCCTTCCCACTGAGACGGAGGAGGATATGAAGGGAATCGCGCACCTCTGTGAGGCCGTAGCGATGTCTTACTATAAGATGGACCAGGAGTACCGCCATGGCAGGATTTCCGTGGGGGCCAGCTGCTCCTTCTTTATTCCCAAACCCTTTACCCCCTTCCAGTGGGCACAGATGGAGGAGACGGAGGAATACCGGCGGAGAGCACATCTGGTCAATGACGAGTTCAAAGCCCAGCACAACCGGAAAAGCCTGTCCTTCAAATGGCATGATCCCGACACCACCATACTGGAGGGAATCCTGGCAAGGGGAGACCGGAAGCTTTCCAAGGTCATCTATGATGCCTACAATAAAGGCTGTATTTACGATGCATGGACAGAATATTTTTATTATGACCGTTGGCTGGAAGCCATGGAGGAAAACGGCATCGATTATCATTTTTATACCACAAGGAAAAGAGATCTGGATGAAATCTTCCCCTGGGATTTCATCGATATCGGGGTGACCAAAAATTTCCTGAAACGGGAATGGGAGAGAGCCATGGAGGGGAAAGTGACGCCCAACTGCCGCCAGCAATGCTCCAACTGCGGAGCGGCAAGATTCGGAGGAGGGGTCTGCTATGAAAGCAAGAATAAAGTGGTCTAAGACCGGAATTCTCAAGTTTATCGGTCATCTGGACGTACAACGATATTTTCATAAAGCCATGCTGCGGGCTGATCTGCCTATTTCTTTCTCCCAGGGCATGAGTCCGCACCAGATTATGAGCTTCGCGGCTCCCCTGGGGATAGGCATGACCAGTGAAGGGGAATATGTGGATGCCGCCTTTGACTGGTCCTTGTCCAGCCGGGAGATGATGAGCCGGTTAAACGCGGTGATGAATGAAGGAATCAGCATTCTGGAATTCCGTCAGATTGACGAGAAAGAAAAAAACTGTATGGCTGTCACTGCCGCCGCAGACTATCTGGTGACCTTCCGTCCCGGCTATTATTATGAAGAAGCCTTTATCAAACGTTGTGAGCCCTTCTGTTTTCAGGAAGAGATCCGTGTGCTGAAGAAAACAAAACGTAGTGAAAAGATGGTAGATATCTCCCCCATGATTCTGGCAATGCACGGTCAGGGGGACGGGATCTTCATGAAGCTGGTCACAGGAAGTGCCCAAAACCTCAAACCCCACACAGTTATGGAGGCTTTCTGCAATTATCTGGGTTATGATTATGACCCTCTGGCTTTTATGTACCACCGGCTGGAAACCTATCTGGACAAAGAAGGGGAGCTGGTTCCCCTGGGAGCTGTCGGCTGGGAGATCGAAGAACCGATAGGGAGGAAGGGTCATGAATAAACTGGTGATCACCTCAAGGGAGGATATGGTCTG
>CACZOS010000009.1 GCA_902782815.1 uncultured Lachnospiraceae bacterium
ACCGTATTTTGCAACAGCTTCATCCAGCATATCAGAGAATAAGAGTCGATCTGATTTCATTTGAAAAACCTCCGGTAATCTTTTTTTTACATACATAGCTATTTTAGCCTTAATCCATATTTTTCACAAGGCAAAGAGGAAGAAAATAGGGGGAATGGAATTCCTCTCCCAACTGTGTTATCATTTAGACAAATGGATATTCAAGACAGTCCGGAGGAGATTATGAGGATAAAGAAGATCATCCTGTTTCCGGCCCTGCTCATTCTGGTTATGGTGCTGAGCGGATGCGGGACAGGGGTTAACGAAAAGGCAATAAAGAAGGAGATCGCTTCTCTTTATGGAGAGAACCGGATGATCGAAGGAGATTACGATCCGCTTCTGGCGGCATCCTGCAATAACGGGACCTTTGTGGGCCGTGAGATGAACGATGTGGTTTCCTATAAAGGGGTACCCTACGCCGAACCACCCACAGGCGAGCTCCGCTGGAAGGATCCCGTACCTGCCGGGGACAGGGACGGGGTATATGAAGCCTACTATTACGGATATTCTCCGGTCCAGACGGAATGGCCTTCCGAGCTGGGTTCCTATTACCCGAAAAGCGAGGACTGCCTCACCCTGAATGTCTGGACAAACAATAATGGTCCCTCTGAGGGAAAGACCGTGATGGTCTTCTTCCACGGCGGATCCTATGGCTGGGGAGGCACTTGCGATCCTATGTATGACGGCCAGAATCTGGTGGAAAAATATCCCGACCTGGTGCTGGTCACTGTTGAGTACCGTCTAGGTATTATGGGGTTTATTGATTTTTCTGCCGTCCCGGGAGGAGAGGAGTTTGCCACCAGCGGCAATCTCGGCCTTCTTGACCAGATCTGTGCCCTGAAATGGATCAATAAGAATATCGCTGCTTTCGGGGGTGATCCGGAGAATGTGACCATCTTCGGTGAGTCCGCAGGCGGGGGAAGTGTTTCCCTTCTGCCCCTGATCGGGGAGGCGGACGGACTCTACAAAAGGGCCATCGCCCAGAGCGGTTCCGTGGCTCTGACCTACAGTAAAAGTGAGTGTCAGGAGCTGACCCGGATCCTTCTTGAGGAAAGCGGATGTTCCACCATGGACCAGCTGATGGCTTTATCCGAGGAAGAGATCATTAAAATCAATGAGGAGCTGAATGATTACAATAACTTTCCTGAGCGGGATGGCATCGTTTTGCCTGTGGATCCCTACGGAGCCTACGAGAACGGCCGGGCGGCAAAGATCGACCTGATGACCGGAACCAATTCCGATGAATTCCGCTACTGGATCAAAGAGATGGGCTATGAGGCAGGTCTTCCCGGCTATCCCATTTACCGGCACGTCCTCCCCATCCTGTATGAGAATAACCTTAAGACCTTCTCCCATGAGGAAAAGAAATATCTGGGCGCCTTTTTTGCCGCCCGGCTGGGGGAAACCAAGATCTGGCAGCTGACGGAATTCTACAATGAGATGCTTTTCCGCCTTCCGGCCATGAAACAGGCAGAGCTCCATGCCGCCAACGGCAATAATGTCTACACCTATTACTGGACCATGCCCGGTGAGGACGAATTTATCGGCGCCTGTCACGCCATCGAATTATCCTATATCTTTAACAATCCCCAGGTTAAGACCTACAACGGAAAACGTTATGACCGGGATCTGGCGGATATCGCCCAGGATATGTGGGTGAATTTTGCCCGGACGGGAGATCCTTCCGCCGGGGAGATGAAGTGGGAGAAATATGACGGGGATACCCGTAAAACCATGGTTCTGGGAGAAGAGGCCGGGATCGAACCGGACCTTAAAGGAGACCAGAGAGAGGCTCTGGAACCCCTCCTCAGACACTATATCAACGGCTGTTACTGGCAGATGGACTATCTGGTACCCCAGACCATACGGATCGCCATGCAGGTGATCAGGGCGATCATGCTTCTGGCTGCCATAATCATTGTGACTGCCCTCCTGATCAGGACAAGGCGGGAGAAGAAAAGAAGCCGCCGGGACAGTAAATAATGGATAAGAAAAAGACCGATGCAGATGCATCGGTTTTTTGCTTCTA
>CACZOS010000010.1 GCA_902782815.1 uncultured Lachnospiraceae bacterium
CCTTAAACTTATAATCCGGATAAAAGAACTGTATAAACTTCAGAGGAATACGATAATAAACCTCCCATCCATCGTCTGTTCTGTCAGCTTTTATGTCAAAGTATTCTGTTGCATCCTCTCTGACAAGGCTTATCCTGTCTGTCTTTTCCGGACCAAACTGTGCACACAGACATCCATTCGGATTGATCTCAAAATTAAAGTAATCCGGTGTATCTTCCAGCATAAAGAAAAATTCCAGGCAGCTGTCCTCATATACCGGCGATAACGGTTCCGTATACTCTGCCCTTATATTCTTTTCTTTGGCTCTTAAATGAACATAAAGATTCTCATCATCATAACATAGCTGTCCCGTTGCGCGAATCCCGGTATCCTCACACCAGAGTACTTTATCAATGGAAATATACGGGATATTTTCCCATTCTGCTTCTCCCGTAACTTTTGTGATAGTATATGTATTCTCTGCCTGAGGATACCGGCCTCCGGTATCCTTATTACAAGAGCATGCAAGTATAAGAACCGCTGCTGTAACCCATATAAGAAGCAAGCTTCTCTTCATAAATCCCCCCCTGCTCTGTCTAAGCAGTTTTTCTGCTGCACTCCCTTTTTATTACATACGGCCATATACAGACACCAAAGATCACCATTATAAAACGGGCCGTCATATTGCCCCAATGACCGCCTAACGCAGCAACAACAGTCGCCGGAGCAAATAATTCCTTCCAGGCAAACATAATAGCCGCACCGACGCACGTTAGCATAGGTAATTCACGCGTCCCCTCCGGGATCTCATAATGAAGATAATGTCTGTCAGCTGCTATGCGGCTGTCATTGAAGCATGTTTTCGTTGTGCTCAATTAATCCAGCTTTGTTCCCATCCCCAATGATATACCTCTCGTCGATGACATTCAATCGTTTTTGATCTGTTATAGAAAGTCGTAATAAAGTCATGACTTCTTGCGACATTTCGATGCATTATGATATATTTTATAATCACTATATGACATATAGGAGAGGCATAATGAACGGAATAAAGAAGATAAGAATACTGTGTTTTGCTCTGGCAGCTACTTTGCTGGGAAGTAATATCTTTACGGTAACAGCCTATGCAGCCGGAAGAAATACTGCATTTGAGCATCAAAATGAAGTCGATGCCGGCAGACACACGGACGCATCTGATGACAAGGTGGTGATCACCGGAGTAGAGATCACGGATCTTGGTGAGCCGGTTGCGGGAAGGATGCTTGATAATGAAGCAACAGTCCTTGCCTATAAAGACGGAGTATATAACGGAATAAGCTGGAAGATTCCCGTCATATGGGTTGATGAAAGCGGCAAGACCGCAACTGTAGCTGTTGCCGGCGTGACATACCTGCCTGTTTTTGCGTTCTATGTTCCTGATGGATATGAACTCAAGGGAGTAGATTTCAGTGGCCTGATCAATGTCAAACTCCCGGCATTTCTGAAAAATATTTATCTAAATAAATCACTTCGCGTAAACTACTCAGGCCGCTTTTCTGAGGATAATCTGAGGGGGATTCTTTCTGCGACTGATCCCTCCACGGGTATCACATATATAAAGGGACCCGGAGTGGTGATTGAAAGCCCCGTTGGTAATAATACTTCTGAAAATGCCGGAGCAGATAATGGCGGAGACAGCGAAAGTACGGACAACGGTAATTCTGAGACACCTGCAGACTCTGATGAAGGATCCGAAGAAGAATCCAAAGATGAGGTTTTGATTCATTGCCAATCAGGTATTGTTGAAAAATACGGCCTTGAATTTCTTGACTGGTTTGTTAAAACCATCAAATATGAGGTTCAGCCGCAGGCTGTGAATATTCTTTGCGACGGTTTGATTTCATTTGACGTTGCTCAGGAATATGACTGGTTTTCCAATAATATCGGATTGTATATTTACGGTGAGGAGGGCAGTTCAGTGGAGGCTACCGTTGCCATTACTTCATGGAAGGGGATCGAAGAAAATGGTGAAGATCCTGATCTTTTGTATATGGACATGCTCATTAAATATAATATCGCTTCCTTTGCGACCAAGGATGACGGCGGGTATTGGACTGTTAACAGCAACAATATGACTAAGGTTGTCTCTACAACCGTACATGAGATGCTGCATGCATATATGTATGACTATAACCGGAACGGAACTCTGGGCAGGAATTCCGCCCTTGAGGAGAACAAAGGTAGATATGCTCTTCCCGATTGGCTTTGCGAAGGAGCGGCAGAGGCCGTCAGCGGAGCATTTTCGGAGAGGGTTAATGAATTCAAAAATTACTATGATTCAAATTTGTCCAGATATACGGAATCCAGGCTGTATGATATATATCAGGATAAAAGCTATGATACATCCAAGCTTAACGATTATGGAGCATATTCATTGGGCATGCTTGCCGTATATTATATTTCCGGACTTTCTGCACAGAAGTATTTTAATGCGGATTTCGGTAACCTGTATCTTACGGACAGTTATTATTACAGGCAGGGATTTGACAGGATCCTCAGTGACATTAATTACGGGAAAACACTTGACAGTATAATCAATGAAATATCCGGTGGAAAATATAAGGATACGACAGATTTTGAAACGCAGTTTATCAGCTCCGAATCTCATGAAACCACTAAATCATGTGTCGCTCTTCTGAACTTTTTTAACAGTATGACAACGACTTCAAATGGTGAACTCCAGTACATAAGCGGATCAATGCTGAAGGAATTCGGAACTCTTGCCGGTGATCTCCTGCAGGGTGTGAGTACAGAGAATAAAATATATAAAATCTCCGATACAAAAGATTACGTGGATTCCACGGTGGATCCGTATATGGCTATGCAGACAGGTACCAAATCAGCCGATACTGAAGCCGCATCATCCGATAATATCATACCAATAGGTACG
>CACZOS010000011.1 GCA_902782815.1 uncultured Lachnospiraceae bacterium
AACTGGCGCAAACAGGGAAAGAACGGAGAGTCGTATGAAGAAGAATCCGTGGCTGGATGGAATTATGGGTGTTGTCGTCGGTGACGCACTGGGTGTGCCATATGAATTCCATTCCAGAGATGAAATGAAGAATGATCCGGCAGCAGATATGCGGGGGTACGGTACCTATAATCTGCCTGCCGGCACATGGTCCGATGACAGCAGCCTGACTCTGGCCTCGCTTGTGAGCATCAATGAGAGCAAAAAGAAGAATGAACCGGTTGACTTCCGGGATATGATGGACCGGTTTGTTTCCTGGGAAAAAGACGGGAAATATACGCCTTACGGGGAGATGTTCGATATAGGAGGCACGACCCAGGATGCCTTGAACCGTTATATGGAGAACGGACGTGATATCTATGCAAGTGGCTGTGCCGAAGAACATGATAATGGAAATGGCTCCCTCATGCGGATCATGCCGGTCTGCCTGTATGTGTATGAACTGCAGAAGGAATATGGCCTTCCTGATGCCGATGCCATTACCCTGATTCATACTGCATCCGGCCTGACACATAATCACATCCGGTCAAAGATCGGATGCGGCCTTTACTATTTCTGTGTCCGTGCGCTGTTGAATGAAAATGGCAGCCTTATGGAACGCCTGCAGGCGGGGATGAACCAGGGCTGGAGCCATTACAGGAGTTCGCCTGAAGATAAGCGGGAGTTGTTTCATTTCAACCGGACACGACGGCTGACATCGCTGAAGGAGTCTCCGGAGAGGGACATATTCAGCGGCGGCTATGTGGTAGAGAGCTTTACGGCAGCGTTATGGTCACTCGTTGTGACGGACAGCTACAAAACATGTGTACTGCAGGCAGTGAACCTTGGATTTGATACCGATACGACGGCTGCGATTGCCGGAGGTCTTGCCGGTCTGTATTACGGTTATGATATGATCCCGGAGGACTGGCTTGCGAAGATAGCCCGGAGGGAATGGATCGAAGATATGTGTGTATCTTGGAATTTCTGACCAAAGTTGGAGTTCATTGTGAAGGATATAAAAGAGTTAATATGCAGTCACTGTGCACCGGATTCGGATTTGTATTAAAGGTTTTGTTATGGCAAATTACAGTAGAAAGCAAGGATACGACAGGCAGGATATATTTGGTGACGTACACCACTATGATGCAAAAGGAAGAGAGACTGGAGTCTCGCGGAAAGACTTTTTCGGTGATTATGTCAATTTTGATGCAAAAGGGCGTAAGACAGGGACGTCAGTCAAGGATCCTCTGACCGGAAGCTTTACACACTATGATGAAAAAGGAAATAAGATCGGAAGGACTTCACCAGGTTTTCTATCCGGTTTTAACCATTATGATGCAAAGGGAAATAAGACCGGAACGTCTTCAGGTATACCCGGATTTGATAATTACCGACACGATACGACAGGCAGGGGTTATATGAATATCGGTTACCGGGAGCCTGTGTGGCGTGATATTCCTCGTTCGCCTCTGAGTCAGTCCCCGATGGAGATAACTGAAAGAAAGGCTTTTGATGAGTATCGTGATAAAATGAGGTCAGGGGATGAATCGGCGCCATCTTCAGAAAACGTTCCTTTAAGCACTCCTGAGAAAAAAACGAGCAATACCGGAGCCGGAATTATCATCTTCGTAATAGTGATATTTATTCTTTATTTGATAGGGGCCCATGATCTGGGACAGTGGTGACCTGAGAAAAAGCTTGTTGACATGTTCGGTCAGACGTGGATGTTATCGATAAAACCCTGATATTCAAGCTCATATCCTATCTCGACAGAGAACTGAAGATATTATGTGACACTTCTATGATGAGCCCTATGATAAATTAAACCTGTAAAAAGAAATAAGGTCATGCCAATGGCATTTACTTAATACAGAGGAGAATTATCATGGAAGGGAAAAAATATTTAAACGAAAAAGAAATGGAAAAGGTCAATGGCGGTGCGATGGGAGACGGAAAATATGGCGGAGACGGAGGATACGATGACTATTTCTGGTACCACTGCCCGATTTGCGG
>CACZOS010000012.1 GCA_902782815.1 uncultured Lachnospiraceae bacterium
CAACTGTAATCCATCTGATGTTATCTAAGTAATTCTTTCTCAAACATATCCCACCTTTGCAACTATTCTTAACATTCGTTAATCTTATTATACAAATAAATATGGGGATGTCCACCGTTACTATCACAGCCCAAAAGGCTGTGAATAGTAACGGTGTTCTTTATACAGCCTTTTGTAAGATGGGCATTTGGAAAGAGCGGACGCGTGAAAAGATAACCGTTAAAATTAAAAATCTTCCTCATTACTTAAGTTCCATATTTATAAGCAGGCAATTGCTGCTAAAGGTATTGACATAGTTGATATCCTTTGCCAGCCTCATCACCATACGTATCCCTATATTGGTCGATAGTTCTTCATAGTTGTGAATTTCATAGTATTTCATCGGATCGAATTCCTCGCAATAATCCCGTAAGCTGAGCGAGACCTTTCCATCTGAAACAGACAGCCGATAATCCACCATAGCCTTATCCCTTCCCCTTGCTTTGCCATGCCGTATGATATTTCCTGCCATTTCTTCGACAAACAGGGCGATGAGAAACGCCAATCGTTTACTGCCTCCATGGTCTCTGCAAAAGGCTGATGCACCTTCGCTGGCCCGGATCACATCTTGCATATCTGAAAGCTGCGCACTCACATTATCCGAAACTTCTCCGCCAAAGCCCTCCGGCAGAAACATATAGCCTTCCGTATGTTTCGGCACAGACCTGTTTCTGATACATATCGCCGTAAACATGCCAAGGATGAGCAACATCTTGCCGACAGCAATCGATGCCATAACACCCTTAGAGCCAAACAGCATCCCTAAAATAAAGGACATCGTCACGGGGATAAATAACCGTTCCGCAAAGCAAAGAATATTCACAACCTTCCTGTTCTGTATACCCTGCAAATAATCCTGATAAATTTCCGTCAGGGCATCCAGAGGCAATCCTACTGCCATACAGCGGATGGAAAATATTGCAAAATCCAACACCTCGGCCTCACTGGTATAGAAACCTGAGATGACCGGTGCAGCCAAAAACAGAATAATACCTAACGGGACCGTGATCCGCATACTAAGCCTTATGGCATAAGAAAAGCTTCGTATGAGACCATCCTTATCCTCTGCCCCATAATACATAGAGGACATGCTAAGAAGAGTAATCCCGATTCCAATCCCAATAGAAAACATCAGCATATTCAGATCGCTTTGTATGCCCTTGGCAGCCACGGCAGCCGTTCCTAAAGCCACAAGCAGATTGATCCGGTTGGTTCCGATATCTCTTAGGATCGTTGCAAAACGCTTTAAAAATGTAAGTTCTCCGTTTTTTACAATATCCTTCACATGTGATACTGTAAGGGCCCGCAAGGAAAAGCGAAAATATCCGCTTCCTCTGAAAAAGTGAAAGAGTAACGTAAGAAGCTGGAGCCACATGGCAACAGATGTTGCCACGCCCATGCCGAATACTCCACCGGAAAACACAAAGACATTTGCCAGGTCTCCTGCAATATCTGCCACGCAAAGTACTATTGAGGCAATGGATGTGAGTCGTTTCCCGTTGTCCATCACAAAATAAGGGCTTAGAACCTGCGTCATGATCACAGCCGGAATCCCCGGGAGATAACCACGCAGATAGGAAAGCATATACGCATACAGCTCAGGTCTGCTGTCTATGGAAACGCCGCAAATTCTGAATAAAATGCCCGGTGCCGCGACGCATAGGAAAACGAAGACAGCCCCGATAAATATGCCGGCCAGGATGGAAAAGGAAAAAACAGCATCCGCTTCATCACGCTCCCCTTTTCCGATCTTGCTGGCACATACAATCTGTCCGCCAAGGGACACAAAGCTTGCAAAAAGCAGTATCACATTTACCATCGGTGCAAGAAGCGAAACCGATGAATAAGCATCCGATCCCAGAAAACGACTCGTCACAATACCATCAATTATATTGGCGACAACGCCCGTCAGCTGTGTAAAAATCATGACAAGGGCCGCCGGAAGAAACATTGCGGCAATAATGTCTTTTTTACTCGCTCTCATGCAGAATCTCTCCATTACGTTAATTGTTCTCTTACCTCTTCGTTATAACAGATTTCAAAGAGAAGTCTTAAAATCATCTCCTCATTCATGGTAAGCGGCGATACCGTCCTCTCCGCAGACCAGTCATCATCCTCAAACAAATTTTCTCCCTTCTTTTTCCCCATGAATTCCTCTGCGATATAAGCATTATCTGCTGCAAATAACTTCTTCACGCGCTGTCTTAACTCCGATGAAAAATAACGATCCTTTTCCGGAAGTGATTTGATATATTCCGCACTCAGCCTCGCGAAAATCCGATTGTATCTGCTGATATGATTCGGAATCTGGTCAAGGATGTCCTCCTTGCCTTCGACCTTATGCTGCATATACTCATTAAAAATCCTCTTGATATTGACAGCGGGTCCACTGATTCTCTCATTTACCTTTATTTGTGGCCTGGACCAATCATATTTTTCGGGGTCTATGCCAATCGTCTGTAAAAAGTCATAACTGATCCCACCTTTTCTCTTGATTGTAGATTCTTCGAACAATCTGACGTGAATATGATCCTTACCGATTATTTTCGCTATCCGTGTAAGCCTTTTTTTATAACGAAGCCCGTGATTATCATTCTCTTCGGAGAGCATGAAGAAAAAGTAATCCTCCACAATATCGGAGACCACTCCAAGCTTTATCACCTCGTTCCACATAGATTCCGCATAGCTGTCCTGTCTTCGTAAATAAACAATGACCTCCACCTGATCTCCAAACTCCTTCTCGAAGCACTCAAGAAAATCATAGCTGTATGTCCAAAGGTTTTCGGAAGAAATAATTACGTTGTTTTTCTCAAGCTTTGCTTTAATGTAGCTGGTCACGTCGTCGAAATCTGTTTGATTATCACTGATGACGGCTCTGTAATAATCCACCATATCCGGAAATACAAAACCAAGTATGTCTTCAAAGCTTTGTGTCCCCTTCCTGTAAGCTGACAAAACCTGTGCATCCATAATGACATTTCCGTTCGCATAGGCAGATTCGTCATTTTTGATCCAGGCAAATCCCTTATTTCCCGGAAAATCCGCCTGCATATCCGGAAACTCATAGCCTGATTCCTGCAATTTCCCGTTGTTATTATGAAGGAAATATTGAATTGCGGTTGTCGCTGTTTTCGGTGTACCAAGATGTAAATATAACTTATTCATAACTGCCTCCTCTTTAATTCCAATCCACAATAAACATGTTATTTCTTTACCCGGAACTGATGTTATACTCATCGGAACAAATCAATGGAAAACAGATAATAACTGATCCCGCGAATATCACAACAGATCCGCCTGGTTTTGAGCGGATCATAGTTCGGTGATTTCAACGAGTTAGAACCCATTAATTCGCCGTATCCGAGGTTTATCACAGACAGATTATAGCATATCATGTCTGTATCATAAAGAATATGGAACAGTAAAGGGGGACAGGCCAAATGGTAAAATCGCAAATGTGACGACGCGCTCAGGCAGGTCAGGCAGATCCGCGGACAGCTG
>CACZOS010000013.1 GCA_902782815.1 uncultured Lachnospiraceae bacterium
CCCGGTACGCAGGGTGGACGGTGAAGGCCGTCCGGTACGCAGGGTGGACAGTGAGGGCCGCCCGGTACGCAGAGTGGACAGTGAGGGCCGTCCGGTACGCAGGGTGGACAGCGAAGGCCGCCCGGTACGCAGAGTGGACGGTGAAGGGCGCCCGGTACGCAGGGTGGACAGCGAAGGCCGCCCGATCCGCAGAACAGATGGCGAAGGCCGTTCCTCCCGCAATCCTGACGTTTCCAACCGTTCAAACCGCGAAAACAGACCCGACGGAGGCCGCGGGTTTAACCGTGACAAGCAGGAGAGATCCGGCCGGGATAATCGAAACGGTGAAGGCGGGAACCGCCAGAATCGTGATAATCGGGGCGGTGAAGGGGGAAACCGCGGGTTTAACCGTGACAACCGAAACGGAGATGGTAACCGTTCCCACGCATCCCGTGACCGTGCCCGCAAACCGATGATGGATGGGGATAACTCCATCGCAACAAAGGATTCCAGAACCGATAAGGGAAACCGGCATGATATCAACAGGGAGTTTAACCGGGAGAACAGTAACCGGGAAAACAGCCGCAACAATGACGGTTCCAGCAGGGGCGGACGTGGAAACCGGAAAAATGCTCCCAAGGATAATGACCTGAGAAACAACAATAAAGACAGAAAGTCCAAGACAGGCAAAAAGACCGCGCCGGTGGCTCCGCCCAAGAAAGAGGAACCCAAGGAGGAAGTGATCCGCAATATCACCCTTCCTGATCCGGTATCCCTCAAGGAACTTGCCGATGCCTGCAAGGTTGCTCCTGCCGTCATCATCAAGAAGCTCTTCCTGGGCGGTAAGATGGTAACCATCAATACGGAGTTTTCTTTTGAAGAAGCCTCCGAGCTTGCCCTGGAGTACAATTGCATCGCCGAAGAAGAAGTCAAGGTAGATGTTATCGAGGAACTCCTCAAAGAAGAGGAAGAGGATGAGTCCAAGATGGTGAGACGTCCTCCCGTGGTCTGTGTCATGGGACATGTTGACCATGGCAAGACATCCCTTCTTGACCGTATCCGTTCCACCCATGTAACTGCCGGAGAGGCAGGAGGAATCACCCAGCATATCGGTGCTTATGTCGTAGATATCAACGGGGAAAAGATCACATTCCTGGATACACCGGGACATGAGGCCTTCACCTCCATGAGACTCAGAGGAGCCCAGGCAACGGACATCGCTGTTCTGGTGGTTGCAGCCGATGACGGGGTTATGCCTCAGACCATCGAGGCGATCAACCATGCCAAGGCAGCGGAAGTGGAAGTTATCGTTGCCGTAAACAAGATCGATAAAGAAGGTGCCAATGTCGACCGGGTAAAACAGGAACTTACGGAATACGGTCTGATCGCGGAAGACTGGGGCGGTAAAACGATCTTTGTACCGGTATCCGCCAAGACCGGCGAGGGAATCGATGAACTTCTGGAAATGATCTCCCTGACTGCAGAGGTACTGGAACTTAAAGCCAATCCCAAACGTAAAGCAAGAGGTCTTGTCATCGAGGCCAAGCTCGACAAGGGACGTGGACCGGTTGCCACCATCCTCATCCAGAAGGGTACTCTCCATGTGGGGGATACCATCAGTATCGGCCATACATTCGGCCGTGTACGTGCCATGATCGACGATAAGGGAGACCGCCTCAAGAGCGCGGGTCCTTCCGTACCGGTGGAAATCCTGGGTCTTAACGATGTTCCCTTCTCCGGTGAGGTCATGATCGCCCACGGAAATGAGAAGGAAGCCCGTGCCTATGCGGAAGAGTTTATCGCCTATGGCAGAGAAAAAATGCTGGAAGATACCAAGAGCAGGCTTTCTCTTGATGATCTCTTTGACCAGATCCAGGCCGGCAATGTGAAAGAACTCAACCTTATCGTCAAGGCGGACGTTCAGGGGTCAGTGGAAGCCGTGAAGCAGAGCCTGGTCAAGCTTTCCAATGAGGAAGTCATGATCAAGGTGATCCACGGTGCAGTGGGTGCTATCAATGAATCTGATGTTACCCTTGCCTCCGCATCCAATGCCATTATTATCGGCTTTAATGTCCGTCCGGACAGCATGGCCAAGACCGTGGCTGAGCAGGAAAAGGTGGATATGCGGTTATACCGTGTAATCTATAACGCCATTGAGGATATTGAGGCAGCCATGAAGGGTATGCTGGATCCGGTATACGCTGAGAAGATCATCGGCCACCTGGAAATCCGTCAGATTTATAAAGCCTCCGGTGTGGGCACCATAGCCGGATGCTATGTGCTGGACGGTATGGTAACCCGGACAGCCCAGGTACGTATTGTACGTGACGGTATCGTGATCTACGAAGGAACCCTGGCTTCCTTAAAGAGATTCAAAGATGATGTAAAAGAAGTAAAGACGGGATTTGAATGTGGTCTTGTCTTTGAGAAATATAACGATGTAAAAGAGGGAGACCAGATCGAGTGCTTCGTCATGGAGGAAATCCCTCGCTGATTACAGAGGTGACAGGATTTGAGAAAAAACAGCGTTAAGAATACCAGGATCAATTCCGAAGTACTAAGAGAACTGAGCCGGATCATTTCCAGAGAGATCAAGGATCCAAGGATCCATTCCATGACCAGTGTGACGGCCGTGGAGGTGGCTCCGGATCTGAAGACCTGCAAGGTTTATATCAGTGTGCTGGGCAGCCAGGAAGAGCAGAAAGATACTCTTGACGGTTTAAAAAGCGCACACGGTTATATAAAACGCGAACTGGCCAGGACCATTAACCTGAGAAATACTCCGGATCTGCGCTTTATCCCGGATCAATCCATCGAGTACGGGATCAGCATGTCCCGGAAGATCGATCACATAATCCGTGAAGACCAGGAAAAGCATGTTGCAAAGGATGAAGGAAATGACTTATATTGACCGTCTTTCAAAGCAAAGATTCAACAACTGGACAGAAGGGGTAAAAACAGTTGCCATATCCGGACATATCCGTCCGGATGGCGACTGTGTGGGTTCCTGTCTGGGATTGTGTACCTACCTCCTGGATCAGGATCCTGCTCTTTGTGTGGATGTATACCTGGACCCCATACCTGAAGAATTCCGCTTTTTAAAACATGCTGACCGGATAAGGCAGGAAAATGAGGAGAACCGCATCTATGACCTGTGCATCATCCTGGATTGTTCCGATCCGGACAGGATGAACCGGGCCCAATCCGTTTTCGCTCAGGCAGGGCGTACCCTGTGCATTGATCATCACATCACCAATGAAGGATTCGGCGATCTTTCAATTGTTTGTCCGGAAAGCTCTTCAACCTGTGAATTACTCTATTATTTGATCAAAGAACATAATATTTTTGGTGATGGATCCATTTCCATTGACTGTGCTGTTGCCCTTTACCTTGGGATCGTACACGATACCGGGGTATTCCGGCATACCAATACCACCATGGAGACCATGATGGCTGCAGGTGAGCTCATCCGCTGCGGAATCAACACGGAGAAGATCATCAACGATACCTTTTTCAGAAAGACCTATATTCAGAACCAGCTTCTGGGCAAGGCACTGACGGAAAGCATGCTTGTCCTGGACGGAAGGATGATCTTTTCTGTACTCTATCGCAAAGATTTCTCTCTGCTGAAAGCAACCCAGCAGGATACGGATGGGATCATAGACCAGCTTAGGGTGACCGAAGGAATCCATGCTGCCCTTTTCCTCTATGAATCGGGGGAGGGGGAATTCAAGGTCAGCCTGCGGTCGGATGAATATGTGGATGTCAGTGTCATCGCCGGAGAGTTTGGCGGGGGAGGACATATCCGGGCTGCGGGATGCACCATGAACGGAACGGTGCATGACATTGTGAACAACATCGCGTCCCGTGTGGAGATGCAGCTTGAGAAAAAAGAGGACTGCCCCGGTGATTCGCACGAAGAAACAGAACGGGATGAGTTATCATGATCAACGGACTGATAAATATCTATAAGGAGGAGGGATTCACCTCCCATGATGTGGTGGCAAAGCTCAGGGGAATACTGGGCCAGAAAAAGATCGGCCACACAGGAACCCTGGATCCCGGCGCAAAGGGCGTGCTGCCCGTCTGCCTGGGCAAGGCGACAAAACTTTGTGATATGATCGGAAACTGGGACAAAACCTACCGAGCCACCTTGCTCCTGGGGCGGGAGACCGATACCGAAGATATCTTCGGACAGGTTGTACGCCGGGAGGAGGTGTCCCTTTCCGAGACCGGGATCACCGGCATCATCTCATCCTTCGTGGGAATCTATGACCAGGTTCCTCCCATGTATTCCGCCAAGAAAGTGGGGGGAAAGAAACTCTATGAGCTGGCAAGAAAAGGGATGGAAATAGAAAGAAAACCATGCAGGCTTATGATCTCGGATATCCGGATCCTGGCTGTCCGGCTGCCCTATGTGGAATTTGAAGTAACCTGTTCCAAAGGAACCTATATCCGTAGTCTCTGCCGGGATATCGGCAGAAAAGCAGGATGCGGGGGATGTATGGCCTCCCTGATCCGTACAAGAGTTTCGGATTTCAGTCTGGAAGACGCCATTACTCTTTCCCATGTGGAGACGCTGATGAAGGAGGGAGTACTGGATTCTGTCATCCGTCCTATTGATTCCCTTTTCCCCTTCTACCCTTCGGTTTATATAAAGGGGGAAGGCAGGTCCCTGCTGATGAACGGAAACCCTCTTGCCTTACGCTATGTGGACAGAGAAACCGGACCTGATCCGGCTTCAGCTATCCCCGACGGAATGCCGGAGCGTTATCGGGTATATGATCAGGAAGGACATTTTATCGGCCTGTATACAGGCGACGAAGAAAGGGGTATTCTCAGTCCGGATAAACTCTTCTTCGATCTTTAAGCAGAAAAAACCTTATGAAAAGGTTATAATAAAGATAGGAACCAATCATGCAGTATATTCAAAGTTCGGATTTTCAATTGTCAAATACCGCGGTGGCCCTGGGCAAATTTGAAGGATTGCATCTGGGACATCAGCTTCTTTTAAATGAAATCAAAAAACAGAAGAAGGAAGGCTTAAACAGTGTTGTCTTCACCTTTGACCGGCCGCCCAGAGCGGTAATTACCGGAGACAGTCAATACATACAGATTTTTACCAAAGAAGAGCGTCGACTTTTTCTGGAAAGACAGAATATAGATGTGATGATCGAACATCCCTTCACCAGGGATTTCGCCAACCTGACTCCGGAACAGTTTATCGAGGATGTTCTGGTAAAAAAGGTTGATGCCAAAGTGATCGTTGTGGGCTGTGACTTCCATTTCGGGAAAAAAAGGTCCGGAAACATCAATAATCTTAAGGCAGGAGAGGATAAATACGGTTACCGTCTTGTCGTTCTTGAAAAAGTACAGGATCAGGGAAAGGAGATCAGCAGCACCCGGATCCGCAAGCTGGTGGAGTACGGAAGAATGGAGGAGGCTGCTGACCTGCTGGGACGGAATTATTCTGTCTATGGAGAAGTGGTCCATGGCAGGGCTCTTGGCAGAACCATCAATATCCCCACCATCAACCAGATTCCGGACAAGATCAAACTTCTCCCGCCCAACGGGGTATATGTCTCTCTTGTCCATATAGGAGAAAAAGTTTACCGCGGGGTGACCAACATCGGGGTCAAACCCACCGTGGAATCCGTCCCCCTGAAGGGTGTGGAAACCCACATCTTCGATTTTGACGGTGACCTTTACGGGCAGGATGTGGAAGTGGAACTGATTCATTTTCACCGGGCAGAACTTCGTTTTGACAGTATTGATGCGCTGAAGGATCAGATGGCCGATGACATACAGTTTGCCAGAAGCTATCCATTATAGATTTGCACATTTTTTGCGGAAATGATAAAATAGGAAAAAATCAGTGTTCCCGGCCCGGATGGGACAAAAGCACAAAAGAGGGGGATAAATATGAATACAGTGGTGACCATAGGAAGACAGTACGGAAGCGGAGGAAGGGAGATCGGCAAAAAACTTGCGGAATCCTACGGCATTCCCTTCTATGACAAGGAAATCCTCAAACTTGCCGCAAAGGAGAGCGGGATCTGCGAGGAAATGTTTGAGAATTTTGATGAGAAGCCAACCACCAGCTTTTTGTATTCACTGGTGATGGATCCCTATGCCCTGGGTTATAATGCGGCCACATTTGATATGCCTTTAAACCAGAAGGTTTTTCTTGCCGCATTTGATACCATAAAGAAGATCGCGGAAAAGGGCCCCTGTGTCATTGTAGGCCGCTGTGCCGACTATGCTCTGAAAGAATCCGAAAACTGTCTGAGTGTTTTTATCCATGCTCCCATGTCTTTTAAAAAGGGAAGGATTCAGGCAGAACATGATATTCCGGACAATAAAGTAAAAGATGAAGCCACCCGCAGGGACAAACAAAG
>CACZOS010000014.1 GCA_902782815.1 uncultured Lachnospiraceae bacterium
AGATCCGTCCACAGCAGGTGGAGGCGGCAGTCACCCTTATCGATGAGGGGAACACGATTCCTTTTATTGCCAGATACCGAAAAGAAATCACCGGAGCACTTAATGATGAAGTGCTCCGTAATTTGAATGAGAGACTGACTTACCTGAGGAACCTGGAGGAGAAGAAGGAGCAGGTTATCCACAGCATCGAAGATCAGGGGAAACTGACGGAGGAACTAAAGGAGAAGATCCTTTCTGCTGCCACCCTGGTAGCGGTTGATGACCTCTATCTGCCTTACCGGCCGAAGAAACGGACCAGGGCCACCATGGCAAGAGAGCGGGGCCTGGAGCCTTTGGCCGATATTCTGATGCTTCAGCAGACTGACCTGACCATGGAGGAGGAAGCACTTCCCTATATCGCTGAAGAAAAAGGGGTCAGATCAGCCGCGGAGGCTATCGCCGGCGCCAGGGATATCCTGGCGGAAAACATCGCTGACCAGGCGGAATACCGGAACGGAATCCGCAAGGTCACCATGCGGGAAGGAAGGCTCATCGTCAAAGCAAAGGATCCTGAGGAAGAGTCTGTCTACGAGATGTACTATGATTTTCAGGATTCCCTGAAAAAAATCAGCGGTCATCGGGTACTTGCCATCAACCGGGGAGAGAAAGAGAAAAAACTGAGCGTTAAGGTGGAAGCTCCGGAAGCTCAGATCATCAGTGTTCTCAACCGTTTTATCATCGTGGGGGACAATCCCAACACCGAGCCCCATATCCGGGAGGCCGTGGCGGACAGCTATCACAGGCTCATCGCCCCGGCCATAGAGAGGGATATCCGCAATGAACTGACCGAGAAGGCCCAGGAAGGGGCCATCCTTGTCTTCGGAAAAAACCTTACCCAGCTGCTTATGCAGCCTCCCATCAAGGGGCAGACAGTCCTGGGCTGGGATCCCGCATTCCGCACCGGCTGTAAGCTGGCGGTGGTGGATCCCACCGGAAAGGTTCTGGACACCCTTGTTGTCTATCCCACAGAGCCCCAGAAAAAGATCCGGGAGGCGAAAAACGCGGTGCATGCCCTGATCAGGAAATACCATGTGGGCCTGATCAGCCTGGGAAACGGTACGGCTTCCCGGGAGTCGGAGCAGGTGATCACCGAGATGTTAAAGGAGATACCGGAAAAGGTGTCTTATGTGATCGTCAATGAGGCCGGCGCTTCCGTCTATTCTGCCAGCAAACTGGCCACGGAAGAATTCCCTGAGTTTGATGTGGGCCAGCGGAGTGCCGCGTCCATAGCCAGAAGACTGCAGGATCCCCTTTCCGAGCTGGTGAAGATTGATCCCAAAGCCATAGGAGTGGGACAGTACCAGCACGATATGAACCAGAAAAAACTGGAGGAAGCCTTAAACGGAGTCGTGGAGGATTGTGTAAACCGGGTAGGCGTGGATCTGAATACCGCCTCGGTTTCCCTCCTGTCTTACATATCCGGGATAAACCGGACAATAGCCAGAAACATTGTCAGCTACCGGGAAGAACACGGAGCTTTCAGGGAAAGGAAAGAACTGCTCAAGGTTCCCAAGATCGGGCCTAAAGCTTTTCAGCAAAGCGCAGGTTTTCTCCGGATCAGTGACGGCAGCAATCCCCTTGACTGTACTGCCGTTCACCCCGAATCCTATGAAGCCGCGGGAAAACTCATCGAATCCCTTGGCTATCAGGAGGAGGATATCCTCCGCGGAGGCCTCAAGACCCTGGGGAAAAAGGTCAGTGACAGGGAGGAGACAGCGCAAAGACTGGGAATCGGCCTCATGACCCTTAACGATATTATCGAGGAGCTGGAGAGGCCCGGAAGAGATCCCCGTAATGATATGCCCAAACCGGTTCTCCGCACGGATGTGCTGAACATGGAGGACCTGAAGGAGGGGATGATCCTCAAGGGAACGGTCCGCAATGTCATTGATTTCGGTGCCTTCGTGGATATCGGTGTACATCAGGACGGCCTGGTCCACATCTCGCAGATCAGCGACCGATATATAAAACACCCCCTTGAAGCGGTCGGTGTGGGGGACATCGTGGATGTGAAGGTTATGAGTGTGGATCTGAAAAAGAAGAGAATTCAGTTAACCATGAGAATATAAAAGGGAGAGGAGGAACTTATGGAAGGATTTGACAAGATCAGAAATGTGAATCTGGCAGATTTGGATGAAGACCACCGTCTCAGCGACCAGGTGGAGGGAGCGGGCCTTTCCGGAGGGAAAGAACCTGTGGACCATGGGTCTGAAAGGGTTAAGGAACCGGAAGTGAAAGCAAAGATTGATGACCCCGTGGGCAGACATTATGTGATCGATGCGGATATTACCGCCAAGGAGATTCTGGATTTCCGCCTTGCCCACGAATACCGTAGACCGTCCATCATCCTGGTGAACATCATCGCGGTTCTCTTTGTGATCTATTCCGCATTACGCGGGGTGACGGGTACCGGCCTGATCCTCTACATCGCACTGGCTGTATTCGTGATCTTTTATTATCCTCTGGCCTTGGTGATCCGGTCCAGAGGACTCAAGAAAAACAATAAAGTTTTCCAACAGATATTCCATTATATGCTGGATGAAGAAGGACTCCATCTTCAGCTGGAGAAAGAGGCCATTGATGTGGAGTGGAAATACGTCACCAAAATGCTGGTAACCAAATCTGCCGTCATCGTCTATACAGGGAAAGTCAATGCCTGGATCATCCCCACAAAGGATATGGGTGATCGGAAAGAGGAGATCATTGCATTTATCAGAGAAAAAGCAGGAATTGGAAAGAAATGATATGATTGTGGAAAGTTTTTCGGCTGAGGATACTTTTGCCTGCGGATACCGGTATGGGAAGACCGCGGAAGCAGGGGATGTATTCTGCCTCTACGGTGATCTCGGCGTGGGAAAGACGGTCTTTACCCAGGGATTTGCCAGGGGGCTCGGGATCCTGGAGCCTGTTTCCAGCCCGACATTTACCATCCTGCAGATCTATGAAGAGGGAAGACTTCCCCTCTACCATTTTGATGTTTACCGGATCAGCGATCCGGATGAGATGATGGAAGTGGGATTTGATGAATATGTAGATGGTGACGGGGTCACATTTATCGAATGGGCCGGGCTGATCGAGGATATCCTTCCGGAAAAACGCCGGGAGGTCACCATTGAGAAGGATCTGACCCGTGGTTTTGACTACCGCAGGATCACCATCAGGGAGGTAGAAAAATGAGATTGCTCGCTCTGGACAGTTCGGGACTGGTAGCCAGTGCCGCCATCGTGGAGGAGGAGAATCTTCTGGCGGAATACACGATGAATATGAAAAAGACCCATTCCGAAACCCTGCTTCCCATGATCGATGCCCTTTTCCGTCTTACCGGTCTGGATCTGTCCGGGATTGACGCCATTGCGGTCTCCTCCGGACCGGGATCCTTTACCGGGCTGCGGATCGGGTCAGCCACGGCCAAAGGTCTCGGCATGGCTCTGAATATTCCTCTGATCTCCGTCCCTACCCTGGAGGGGATGGCCTGCCACTTTACGGAAGATGACCGGCTGATCTGCCCTCTGATGGACGCCAGGAGAAAACAGGTCTACACAGGCATTTATTCTTTCCATGAGGGAAAGCTTTCCGTAGTAGCGGAAGGCTGTGCCTGTCCTGTGGAGGAGCTGGTGGAAAAAGTAAACGCTTTGGGCCGGGAGATCATTTTTCTTGGCGACGGTGTCCAGATCTACCGGGAGACCATGGAACAGCTTCTTACGGTTCCCCATATCTACGCTCCCCTGCATCTGAACAGGCAGAGGGCAGCGGCAGTGGGATACCGGGCTTTTGCCCTTTACCGTGAAGGGAAAACGGAGACAGCCGCAGACCATGTGCCGGTCTATCTCCGCAAATCCCAGGCAGAGAGGGAACTGGAAGCCAGAGGGGGAAAACTCTCGGCGGACAACATCAGACGGGCACATTGAGTCCGATGCGGCAGGAGATAAAATGATTCGTTATCGTCAGATGGAAAAAGGGGATACGGTACAGGTGGGAAGACTGTTTCGCACCTGTTTTTCCCACCCCTGGGAAGAGGAAGCCATAGGGGGAATGACCGCTGCCGGGGGATATTTATCCCTGGTGGCTGAAAATGAAAAAGATGAGATACTCGGTTATGTGGGGATGAGGTCTGTCTGCGACGAGGCAGACATCACCAATGTGGCTGTCAGACCTGATGCCCGCAGATCGGGAATAGCCCATGATCTGGTCCGTCTCCTTCTGGAGGAGGCCGGCTGCCGTGGGATAAGAACCGTATTTCTGGAAGTCAGGGCTTCCAACGCCCCGGCCATAACCCTTTACGGCCATGCCGGTTTTGAGGAATGCGGACGGAGAAAAGATTACTATACAGAGCCCGGAGAGGATGCCATCCTGATGGTTTGGACCTGTTCCGGGTCCTGAATAATTAAGGAAAAGAGGATTCAGATGCTGGAATTATGTCTGATCGGCTGTGGGGGAATGATGCCTTTGCCCTATCGCAGGCTTACCTCTCTCATGGCCAGGTATAACGGCAGCAGTATTTTGATCGACTGCGGCGAGGGAACACAGATCGGGATCAAGCAGAAGGGCTGGAGTTTTAAACCTCTAGACGTCATCTGCTTTACCCATTATCACGCGGACCATATCAGCGGTCTGCCGGGACTATTACTGACCCTGGGCAATGCGGACAGGACAGAACCCCTCCTGCTCATCGGTCCCAGAGGCCTGGAATATGTGGTGAATTCCCTCAGGGTGATCGCTCCCGACCTTCCCTTCCCCATCCGTTTCCATGAACTGGAGGAAAAGGAAGAGAATATTTATATGGATGGTTACCGGATCGAGGCCTTCCAGGTAAACCATAATGTCACCTGTTACGGCTATGCCATCTGCGTAGACCGGGCCGGAAGATTCGATGTGGAAAAAGCAAAGGCAAATGAGATACCCATGAAATACTGGAGCAGGCTCCAGAAGGGGGAGACCATCGAGACTCCCGAAAAGGTTTTTACAAAGGAAATGGTGCTGGGACCGGCAAGAAAAGGGTTGAAATGTGTCTATACCACGGATACCCGGCCGGCCAAGCTGATCTATAAATATGCCAGAGAAGCCGATCTTTTCATCTGTGAAGGGATGTACGGAAATCCCGAAAAGAAGGAAAAAGCCATGGCAAACCGTCATATGATGATGACGGAGGCGGCGAAGATCGCCAAAAATTCTCAGGCAAAGAAACTCTGGCTTACCCATTACAGCCCGTCTCTGGCCCATCCGGAGGAATATCTGGAAGGAATCCGGGATATCTTTCCCGCAGCCGACCTGGGAAAAGACGGGAAAAGTCTGACCCTTCGTTTTGAGGACCGGGAGGAGTAAGCCGGAAACCATGGAGGAACTATGGAAAAGAAGACAAAGGATGTACTGATCCTCGCCATCGAGACATCCTGTGATGAGACCGCGGCAGCGGTGGTAAAGAACGGCAGGGAGGTCCTGTCAAATGTCATCTATACCCAGATTCAGCTCCACACTGTTTTTGGGGGAGTCGTGCCGGAGATCGCTTCCAGGAAACATATCGAGAAGATCAATCCGGTGATCGAGACAGCCCTGAAGGAAGCCGGGGTCACCCTGGATGATATCGATGCGGTGGCGGTTACCTACGGCCCCGGACTGGTGGGGGCTTTGCTGGTGGGTGTGGCCCAGGGAAAAGCCATCGCCTATGCCGCCGGCAAGGATCTGATCGGTGTCCACCATATCGAGGGGCATATCAGTGCAAATTATATAGAACATGAAGATCTGGAGCCACCCT
>CACZOS010000015.1 GCA_902782815.1 uncultured Lachnospiraceae bacterium
CTCTGGGTATATCCCGCCATTTGCTCCATTGCTGCCGGGTGGATTTCGGCAGTCATTACGGAGGCCTTGTGATCCGTGACGGGCTGCCTGAAGATTTTGAAAAAACCATGGAGTATTTCGGTTTAGCGCTGAGCAGAGACCGACGGGAAGATCTGGAATGAAAGGAAAGATTTGATGGGAACATGGAATTCAAGGGGACTGCGGGGATCAGTCCTCGAGGAGATGATCAACTATACAAACGAGAAATACCGGGGAAAGAAGCTTGCGCTGATCCAAAAGATCCCTACTCCCATCACCCCCGTCCGTTTCGACAAAGAGTCCAGGCATATCACCCTTGCCTATTTTGACCAGAGGTCTACCGTGGACTATATGGGAGTGGTCCAGGGAGTTCCGGTCTGCTTTGACGCCAAGGAATGTGCAGTGGATTCTTTTCCCATGCAGAACATTCATGAGCATCAGGTCAGCTTTATGAGGGATTTCGAACAACAGGGAGGGGCAGCCTTTTTCCTCCTGTATTTTACCCACAGGCAGGAATGCTATTATCTGAGATTCAGAGAACTTCTGGTTTACTACGAGAGAATGCTGGCGGGGGGATTGAAACATTTTAAATACGCGGAGCTGGATCCGGCTTATTTCGTTTCCTCCGAAAAGGGAGTCAACCTGCATTATCTGAGGAACCTGCAGCAGGATCTGCTGGAGAGGGAGGACTCACCGCAGGAGACCGCCGGATCAAAGAACTGAGAACAGACGATGGCGGAGTTGACGAATTTTCCCTTTTATTTTATAATAAAAGTTACGTTAATTGGACCTTGAGGTTTGAAAAGACGACGCAGGCGATTGAATAAAACCGGGTCGGACCGGTAATCTGACCCAGATGACAAGGATATAGGTGAATATTTTGATTAAGAGTATGACGGGATTTGGCCGCGGAGAATACATTGACCAGGACCTGAAGGTGGTCGTGGAGATGAAAGCGGTCAATCACAGATACAGCGACATTAATGTGAAGATTCCCCGTAAACTGAGCTTCCTCGAGACGGAGGTCAGAAATTTTCTGAAAAAGGAGATTCAGAGAGGAAAGATCGACGTCTTCATCACTTATGAAGATCTGGCGGACCATACCGCCGATGTACGTCTCCATGAAGATCTGGCAAGAGAATATTTTGAGGCCATAAACAGGCTCTCTCTGAGTCTGGGCATCAGCAATGACACCACAGCCTATCGGATCTCCCGTTTTCCTGAGGTTCTCACCCTGGAAGAGAGTGAGATGAACCAGGACAATGTCCGCCATGTGCTGACTGAGTCACTGGGGCTTGCTCTGGCTCAGTTTACCGAAAGCCGTGTCAATGAAGGGGAGAACCTGTCAAAGGATATTCTTTCCAAGCTTGACGGGATGACGGAGAAGATTGCGGTGGTGGAACAGAGATATCCCCAGATGGTGAGTGACTATCGGAAAAAACTGGAAACCAAGGTCCATGATCTTCTGGAGGATGCCAATATCGATGAATCCCGGCTTGCCACAGAGGTGGTGATCTATGCCGACAAGATAGCCGTGGATGAGGAGACGGTGAGACTGAGAAGCCATATTTCCGCCATGAGGGCGGAACTCCTGGAAGGGGGCAGCATAGGGAGAAAACTGGATTTTATTGCCCAGGAAATGAACCGGGAGGCAAACACCATTCTCTCCAAATGCAATGATATCACCATTTCCAATGTGGCCATCGACCTGAAGACAGATATCGAAAAGATCCGTGAACAGGTTCAGAATATTGAGTAGGAGTGCAAATGGCTGGGTTTATTAATGTGGGATTCGGAAATGTGGTAAACCGGGATAAGATCATCTCGGTGGTGTCTACGGAGGCTGCGCCTATCCGCAGAATGATCCAGAATGCCCGGGACGAAGGAAGGGCGGTGGATGCCACCTGCGGCCGGAAAACCAAAGCAGCCCTCATCATGGAGAGCGGACATATTATTCTGTCAGCCCTGTCTGTGGAGACCATCACGGCCAGGTGCCATTCCCGTATAAAGGAAGAGAAAGAGGAAAACGGATATGGATAAAGGAGGCTGTCTCGTTGTGATCTCCGGTTTTTCCGGAGTGGGTAAAGGGACTGTGGTAAAACGGCTGGTGGAGAAATACGGATATGTCCTGTCCGTATCTGCCACAACCAGGAGCCCCCGCCAGGGGGAAACAGATGGAAAGGATTACTTTTTCCTTAAAAAAGAAGAGTTTCTGGATGCCGTGGACAAGGACGGATTTATCGAATACGCCATGTATGTGGATAACTACTACGGTACACCCAGGGCTTTTGTGGAGGACAGACTTGCCGCGGGAAAAAGGATCATCCTTGAGATTGAAGTTCAGGGAGCCCTGGCCGTCAAAGAGCGGTATCCGGAGGCTGCGCTGATCTTTATCACCACCCCGTCAGCCGCTGAACTTAAAAACCGGCTGGCAGGCCGGGGAACGGAGAGCGAGGAGGTTATCCTTGCCAGACTGGACCGGGCAGTGACGGAATCGGAATATATTGATAATTATGATTATATAGTATGCAATGAAAGCGGACAGCTGGAGGACTGTGTGGATGAAATTCACCATATCATTGAGTCCGGAAACAGGGCAGTCCGCAGTCAGGCAGCTTTTATCCGGGAACTGAAGGAGCAGCTTGCGGAATTCCGGAAATAGAGACTAAGGAAGGCATAAAGCCCCGGCCGGAATACCGGATCCGGGGATGGAAAGGAGAGTATATGTTACATCCATCTTATACCGAGATTTTGGAAAAGATCAACGATAACGAGGAGAATCCCACTGTGGACAGCAGGTATTCCATAGTGATCGCCACATCCAAAAGAGCCAGGGAGATCATCTCCGGGGACAATCCCATGGTTCCTTCCAGGGAAAATGACAAACCTTTGTCCGTAGCCGTAAAGGAACTGGACCAGAATAAGCTTGTGATCCTCCCGGAGGAAGAAGAGGGGAAGGAAGAGGAAGAGATCGTTTTTGAGGAGAAGGAATAAAATGATTTTACGGGAATTGCTGAATAAACTGGAATACAGATGTCTTCAGGGAGAGTTGTCCACGGAGGTTAAGGCTGTGGTCAACGACAGCCGGAAAATTGTGGAAGGCTGCCTCTTTATCTGTATTAAAGGAGCATCCTTTGACGGACATACTTTTGCCGCCCAGGCAGTGGAATCCGGCGCTTCTGTTCTGGTTGTGCAGGAAGCTGTGGAGGTCCCGGCCGAAGTGACCGTGATCATGGTGGAGGATACCCGCAGGGCCATGGCCCTGATCTCGGCGGCCTGGTTCGGTTATCCGGCCCGGGAACTGAAGACCATCGCGATTACGGGAACCAAAGGCAAGACCACCACCTCCTATATGATCCGTGATATTCTGGAACAGGCAGGGATAAAGACCGGTCTGATCGGAACCATCGAAGTGGTGATCGGGAACGAACATATCCAGGTTAACAACACAACACCGGAATCCTACGATATCCATCGGTATTTCCGGAAGATGGCCGACGCCGGCTGTCAGTGTGTGGTCATGGAGACCTCCTCCCAGGGATTCAAACTGGACAGAACAGCGAGGATCTGCTTTGATTACGGGCTGTTTACCAACCTCTCCCCCGACCATATCGGACATAACGAACATAAGGATTTTCAGGAGTATCTGGAGTGTAAAGCGATGCTGTTCCGGCAGACAAAACAGGGCTTTGCCAACCTGGATGATGAACATTTTTCTGAGATCACCAGTGATGCGGTCTGTCCCATTCAGACCTTCGGTGTATCCGAAGGGGCTCAGCTTCGTGCCACGGATATCAGACTGAAACGGGACAGGGATTTCCTCGGCGTGGATTTCCATGTGAGCGGGCTGGCGGAAGGGGATATTTCCTGTGGTATTCCCGGTCTTTTCAATGTACATAATGCCCTGGGAGCCATCAGTGTGGCTCTTGCCATGGGCGTTTCCCTGGATAAGATCAACCGGGCGCTTAAGGATTTCCGGGTGAAGGGAAGGGTACAGATCGTCCCTACAGGGTATGATTATACTCTCATCATCGACTATGCCCATAACGCCATGGCCCTTGAGAGTATACTTAAAACTATGCGTGAATACCGGCCCGGAAGGCTGATCAGCCTTTTCGGCTGCGGAGGGAACCGGGATAAGCACCGTCGTTTTGAGATGGGGGAGGTCTCCGGAAATCTGGCGGACTTTACCGTGATCACTTCGGACAATCCCAGATTCGAGGAACCCCAGGCGATCATCGATGACATCATTACCGGCATTCAGAAGACGGAGGGGGAGTATATTTCCATACCGGACCGCCGTCAGGCCATCTCCTATGTGATGAATAACGGGAAAGCCGGGGATATCATTATTCTGGCCGGAAAGGGTCATGAGACCTACCAGGAGATCAAAGGAGTCAAATACCACATGAGCGAAGAAGAGATCGTTCAGGATGTTCTGGATGGGAAATACTGATTTCCGAAAAGATTCTTTTTTCCGAAGAACACAGATTCCGGCCCTGTCCGGCAGGGCCGGCATAAGGAAGAAATATGACAGAGAAATATGCGGATATTATCATAGACATTTCTCATGAGGCACTCGACAAGGTTTTCCAATACAGAGTGCCTTTTTCCATACAGGAAGAAATCGTGCCGGGGACCAGGGTGATCATTCCCTTCGGCAGAGGAAACCGGGAAAGAGAAGGATACGTGATCTCCCTGAAAGAGTCGGCCGACTATCCGGAGGACAGGATCAAGGAGATTCTCAGGATATCACCCGGGACCCTCACCATGGAGTCGAGGATGATCGAACTTGCTGCTTTTCTTAAATATCGGTATGGATCCTCCATGTATCAGGCCTTGAGGACAGTGATGCCGGTAAAAAGAAAGGTCCCTGTCAGGACCAAGAGATATCTGACCCTGAGTCTGAATGAGGAAGAGGCAGGGAAGCTGCTTGAAGACTGGAAAAGAAGGCAGTACCGTCTGAGGAGCCGGCTGCTCGAGGACCTCCTTGCCGCCCCGGACCATACCATCTCCCGGGATCACAGTAAAGAGGCGGGAAGTATTCCTTTGAAAGAGCTGAAAAAACTGGAGGACCGTGGGATATTGAAGATCAGCAGCAGGATCAGTTACCGGTCACCCTTTTCCTCCTTATCCAGGAAAGAGGAAAGGATCATCCTAAACCCGGATCAGGAGAAAATTCTCTTTGATTTCATGCGGGATTATTCCTCCGGAGTGAGAAGACAGTATCTACTTCACGGCGTGACGGGAAGCGGGAAGACCGAGGTGTATATGGCCCTGATCGGGGAGGTCCTCCGCCTGGGCAGGCAGGCCATTGTGCTGATTCCGGAGATATCCCTGACCTTTCAGACCGTCCGCCGTTTTTATGAGCGGTTCGGCGAACAGATTGCCGTGATCCACTCCAGGATGTCCCAGGGGGAGAAATCCGATTCCTATGTGAGGATCGAGGCCGGGGAGGCAAAGATCGTCATCGGTCCCAGGTCCGCCCTTTTCGCTCCGGTCAGGGATCTGGGCCTCATCGTGATCGACGAGGAGCATGACGGGGCCTATAAAAGCGACAGTTCTCCCAAATATCATGCCAGGGAGACAGCGGTCTACCTGGCAGAGCAGTGCGGGGCCAGTCTGGTCCTGGGTTCAGCCACCCCATCGGTGGAGACTTATACAAAAGCTCTCTCCGGGGAATATAAACTCTGGACCCTGAAAAAACGAGGGGGGAATGCCCTGCTTCCACAGGTAACCGTGGTGGACCTGAAAGAGGAGTTCCGGGGCGGAAACCACTCTATTTTCAGTGGTGTCCTCCGGGAAAAAATGGAGGACAGACTGAAGAAAAAAGAGCAGATCATGCTCTTTCTCAACCGCCGGGGATATGCGGGATTCGTATCCTGCAGAGCCTGCGGCACCGTCATGAAATGTCCTCACTGCGACATTTCCCTGACCTTTCACCGGGATGGAAGTCTCCGCTGTCATTATTGCGGCTACAGCACGGTATATACCAGGAGATGTCCGGTCTGCGGATTACCCCACGTGGCTGCTTTCGGTCTGGGAACCGAGAAGGTGGAAGCTGCCCTTCTGGCAGAATATCCGGAGGCGAAAGTGCTGCGCATGGACACGGACACCACCAGACGGAAGAATGCCCATCGTGACATCCTGGATGCTTTTTCTGAAGGAGAGGCGGATATCCTGCTGGGAACTCAGATGATCGTGAAAGGGCATGATTATCCCAATGTAACCCTGGTGGGTATTCTGGCGGCAGACCTCTCCCTGCATGCCCGGGATTACCGGAGCGGGGAGAAGACCTTTCAGCTCCTTTGTCAGGCTGCCGGCAGGGCAGGAAGGGGAGATAAATCGGGGGAAGTGATTATTCAGACCTACTCACCCGACCACTATGCGATCACCAGTGC
>CACZOS010000016.1 GCA_902782815.1 uncultured Lachnospiraceae bacterium
TCGACGGATCTGCATTTCCCTCGTCATCATACCCGCCTACAATAACTTTTTCAACGATGCTTTCAAAAACATTTCTGTCGAATTCCTCCGATTTCGTTTGAGATTTGTGTTTCAGCTGCAAATCCCTGAAACTGGAGGCGACCGGCATCGAACACCGATCTGTTTGCATAAAAAGAAGAGGCGGCTGCTTTCACAGTTCCCTGCAAAAACAACCGCCTCCTGCTGCGATGTTTCTTCCAAAAAAATCACCCGTCCGTTCTAAGGCTTCCAAAGCATTTTGTTTTTGCCTTGGCTATCGAAATAGTTGAGAAGAACTATAAAGACGGAGAAAAGTGGCTTGTATATTGTGAGGACAAGGATCAGTTAAATAAGGTGTATACGGAAATCTCTCAATTGGGCATTGATACATATGTCTATTATTCTGATATGCCCGGAGACACAAATGCTACTCTTTCGTATTTTGCAACAAACGGAGGCGTATTGGTCTCTATTAAATGTTTGGACGAGGGTGTAGATATCCCAGCAACTACGCATGCTCTTGTTTTAGCCTCATCAAAAAATCCTCGCGAGTTTATTCAAAGACGAGGAAGAATCCTTCGTCTATATGAGAACAAGCATTTCTCGACACTATATGATGTAATTGCTGTTCCAAATACAGCGTCAGTATTAGAGGATAAGAGTCTTTCTATTGTTGCTGCTGAACTTTCTCGTGCAATAGAATTTGGTAAAAGCGCAGAGAATCCAGCTTCTTACCCTCGTGCCGAGGCATAGTGCTGTTAAGTTGCGCCGACATATCTACGCCTCTGATCGGGTAAAGTCCGATAATGAACGAGGATATTACATAGTTGATGCCATCAATGAGGCCATCGATGCCAAAAGAAAGATATCCTTCTGTTACACGGATTATGACATCAATAAGAACCGCCATCTGACCAACGAGGGTATTCCTTATACTGTCAGTCCGTACACGCTGATGTGGGACGGCGATTATTACTATCTTCGCGGTTACTGTGATGAGCGTCAGGCCATGAGAACCTTCCGTCTTGACCGTATTGCAAAGCAGCCGGATATTCTCCGAGATCCTGCTGTTCCGAAACCGGAGGATTACAGCATTGCGGAGTACAGTAAGTCCGTATTCCGTATGTACGATACCGACGAGCCTCAGGAAGTAACCCTTCTTTGCAAAGAGTCTGTTATGAAGGTGCTAATCGATAATTTCGGATTGGATGTGGATACCACGCCGGTGGATGAAGACCACTTCCAGGCTAAAGTCATGGTTTGTACCAGTCCAACCTTCTATCGTTGGGTATTTGGATTTTACGGCAGCATGAAAATCATAGGGCCGGAAGCAGTCGTTAAAACATATCATGAGATGGCAAAGGCTGCTCTAGACATGTAATAGAAGGTTTACAGTAGCCACAAAAGCACGCTACCTGATGTCCATCACCCACATCTCTCAATGCGGGCACTTCCTTGCGGCACTGTTCGCAAGCCATAGGGCATCTGGTCACAAACGGACATTCTGCCTTCAAATCAATAGGGCTCGGTACATCACCCTGCAGATGGATTTTTTCCTTCTGCTCCATGGGGTTTTCAGGCGGAATCGCAGAGAGCAGCGCCTTTGTATAGGGATGTAGCGGATTACGATAAATCTCATCTGCTTTGCAGAGTTCGACCACCTGTCCCAGATACATAATTGCGATGCGGTCGCTCATATGCCGGATAATGCTTAAGTCATGGGAGATAAACAAATATGTCAGCCCATGTCTCTTCTGCAGATGTTTCAGTAAGTTGATGACCTGTGCCTGAATAGACACATCCAGTGCAGAAACCGGTTCATCGCACACGATGATTTTAGGTTTAAGTGCCAATGCACGGCCAATATTGATACGCTGTCTCTGTCCTCCGGAAAACTCATGAGGATATCGGTGAGCATATTGCGCATCCAAACCAACTTCCCGCAAGATTTCCAACGCCATTTTCTCACGTTTCTTCTTATCCGGCTCGATTTCATGGATGATAAATGCCTCTTCAATAATTTGTAGGGCTGTCATTCGCGGATCTAGTGAAGAAAACGGATCCTGAAAAATCATCTGGATGTCCTTACGAAACGGTTTCACCTGTGCACGGGACGCACTTGCTAAGTCAAATCCCTGATACATAATAGAGCCGGTTGTCGGCTTGTGTAAACGAACGATGCACTTGCCAAGGGTTGACTTACCGCAGCCTGACTCACCAATAACGCCCAGGGTTTCACCTTCGTACAGATCAATTGTTACATTGTTGAGCGCATGTAGCTTCTGCTTCTTTGCAAAAAAGGATCCGTCCCGAACCTCAAAGATTTTGGAAAGGTTCTCAATATGAAGGATAACTTCAGCCATATTTTACCCCTTTCTTTCCAACCGTGATCCCTCGCACTGTCTGTGACATGCGACAAAATGACCGGGTTCAATCTCCTGCAACGGCGGTACACATTCTTCACAAATTTTGGATGCATACTTGCATCTGTTATAGAAATTACAACAAGTACCGGTCAATCTTAGATCAGGCGGTGTACCGTGAATCGTGTTTAAATCCTTACTGCTATCTCCACTTAAGGTCGGCATAGAATCCAGCAGACCCCAGGTATAGGGATGTAGCGGGTTCTGATACAATGTTTTTGTATCGGCGTACTCTACTGTATTGCCGGCGTACATAACCATAACAGAATCGGCCATTTTCCAAATGACACCCAGATTATGTGTAACCAGTAGAATCGCCGTATCATGGTTCTTTTGCAGTTCCGACATCAGATCCAGTACCTGTGCCTGAACAGTTACGTCCAGTGCTGTCGTCGGTTCATCAGCAATGAGCAGTTTCGGCTCACAGCAAACTGCCATAGCAATGATCACACGCTGACACATACCACCTGAAAGCTCATGGGGATATGACTTCATGCGTTTTTCCGGTGACGGAATACCAACTTCGTGAAGCGCCTTCAGACTCATGTCCCAGGCTTCTTTACGTGTAAGCGACTTGTTATGCTCGCGAATCATTTCAACCATCTGATCGCCCACGCGGAACACCGGGTCCAGAGATGTCATCGGATCCTGGAAGATCATTGCGATGTCCGAGCCTCGCATCTGTTGCAGTTCTTTCTGTGAAAGAGACATCATCTCTTTTCCATCAAACGTAATCCCGCCATCAACGATTTTGCCAGCAGGTGGAAGCAGTCTGATAATGGAGTTTGCAGTTACCGACTTACCGGAGCCGGATTCACCTACAATACCCATCGTCTTTCCCTTTTCCAGCTGGAAGCTGACGCCATCTACAGCTCGCACAACGCCACTGGCGGTATAAAAATAGGTTTTCAGTCCACGAATGTTTAACAGTGTTTCACCCATAATTGACTCACCTCTTCATCTTGGGATCCAGAACATCACGGATACCATCGCCCAGAAGGTTGAAGCCTACAACCGTAATCAGGATGAACAAACCGGAAATCGTTGCGATATGCGGCGCAGAATGCAAGCATTCACGTCCACCGCAAAGGATCGTGCCCCAGGACGCAGTAGGCGGCGAAATACCCAAGCCCAGATAACTCAGTGTTGCTTCGAAGGTAATGGCGCCTGCAATACTTAGAGTGGAGTACACAATAACTTGGGAAATAACATTCGGCAGAATGTGTCTTGTTATCAGGCGTGCACTGCTGGCGCCTAAAACACGAATCGCATCACAGAACTCTTTGTTCTTAACGACGTGCACCTGGCCGCGCACAATTCTCGCATAGCCCGGCACAGAACAAAAACCGATTGCAAAGGTAACGTTTACCAGACCAGTACCCATAATCGTCATCAGTAAGATAGAGAGCAAAATATACGGAAACGCTGACATTGCGTCAATGAACCGCATATTTACACTATCGATCACACCGCCGTTATAACCTGCAATCAAACCGATCACAATACCGATCGCACCGCCGACCAGGGTACTGCCTACTGCTACGATAATCGAAATGCGGGAACCATAGACAATTCGGCTGAACAAATCCCGGCCATACTCATCTGTACCGAAGATATGTCCGTCTTCACCGGGCTTCTTATATGCATCTGCAATGCTTTGGTCGTTGGGGTCATGTGTAGCAATCAACGGCGAAAACACTGCCATGATTACCAGAAGTACAGCGATGATCAGACCAAGCATCGCTGACTTGTTCCGTCGCAGCTTGTTCCAAGCACTGTTTGCTCTTCGTTCTTTCTTAATCAGCGCTTCGTATGCTTTTGCGTCCAAAGCTTTTCTGGTAGTATCTTCTGCCATATCAATGCCCCCCTTCTCCGCTGTAGTCGACTCTGGGATCAATCAAAATGAATACAATATCCACCAGCATATTGATGATAACAAATATACCAGCGGCCATAACAACCACGCCCTGTATCACAGCATAGTCACGGTTATTAATCGAGTTCAGGATCATGGTGCCCATGCCGGGCCATGCAAAAATACTTTCCGTCAAGATTGCACCCATAAATGATCCAGCAATCTGCATACCCAAAACAGTAATAATTGGTGGCAATGCGTTCTTAAATGCATGCTTCAGAATAATCTTACTCTGCTTAATGCCACGGGCTTTCATAGACTTAATGTAGTCGCTATGAATGACTTCCAGCATAGAAGACCGTGTGATGCGTGCAAAAGTTGCGCAAGGGATACAGACAAGACAGACACAGGGTAGGATCATATGGGAAATAACGTCCCATATACCCTTCTGGAAACTACCCATGCCTGTAACCGGCAACCATGCCAATTGCACACTAAACTTCAGTACCAGCATCAGACCTAACCAGAAAATCGGAACAGAAACGCCAATCAATGCAATCAGCATAAAGATATAGTCAAAAAGCGAATACTGCTTAATGGCAGACACCATTCCGATACCAATACCCAAAATAATGGCAAAAACCAGTGATGTAAATGCCAGCACCAACGTGTTGGGCAGCTTATCACCTACGGTTTTTGTCACTTTGGTTCCATATGCCATGGATGTACCAAAATCTCCATGCAGCAGATTTACTAAATAGTCAAGATACTGTTTCCACATACTGTCGTTCAGACCATATTCCTCACGGATCTTTTCAATGGTTTCGGCAGTTGCCTGCGGACCGGCTAGCATAGACGCAGGGTCACCAGGGATCATGCGTGTGAGGACAAAGGTAATCGTCACCACAATAAAGAGGATCGGAATCACCTGCAAAACGCGTCGAATAATCATTCTCAACATAATATTATCACCTGTCATTTGAGAGAATGTGCCTTTGTTCCGGAGGGGTTTCCCCCTCCGGAACATGGCTTATCATTGTTTTAGTTCAGGAATACGATGCAATAGAAATGGGAATCTTGGTTTTTTCTAAAAAGTGTTTATTTCATGCTGACGTTGACATCAGGCATGCAAAGCAGCAGAATGCCATCGGGACGGATCACAACACCTTCGACATTGTTTGCAACAGCCCAACTGATGTTAGCACTTACGAAATACAGACCGGGGTACTGCTCGAGAATCAGCTTGATTGCATCGTGGTAAATAACCTTACGCTCTTCAACAGTACCGTTCAATGCAGCCTTATCCAGCAGTGCATCAACTTCAGGCAGATTCATACGGCTGCCGCCACCCA
>CACZOS010000017.1 GCA_902782815.1 uncultured Lachnospiraceae bacterium
AAAGCAGGTCTTTTTTATTGTAGCCGTAATTCTTCAGCAGGATATCACTGTCCCGCCAGTCTTTTCTCACCTTGACCCAGAGCTTGAGATTGACCTTCATGTCAAGAAGATTTTCCATCTCCTTTCTTGCCCTGGTTCCGATTTCCTTGATCATGGCTCCGTTTTTCCCGATAATGATGGGTTTATGGGAATCCCTCTCACAGATGATAACTGCTTCGATATCCACCACATCCCCTTTTTTTCTGTCCCTCATCCTCTCCACCACCACGGCGATCCCATGGGGAATCTCCTGGTCCAGGAGACGAAGGGCCTTTTCACGGATGAGCTCAGCCACGATCTGACGCTCCGGCTGATCGGTCACCGTATCCTCATCATAGTACATGGGGCCTTCAGGCAGATAGTTGAAAATAGTCTGCAAAAGGTCGGGAGTGTTGGTCCCCTTCAGGGCACTGACCGGTATGATCTCGGCAAATTCGCCCTGATCCTTATAGGTGTCGATTGCCTTCAGGATCTCTTCCCGGGAAAATGCGTCCGTTTTGTTGATCACCAGAAATACCGGAGTCCTGACGGATTTCAGCTTGTCCAGGATATACTGTTCTCCTCCTCCGATGTGGGTGGTGGGTTCCACCAGCCACAGGATGAGGTCCACTTCGTTCAATGTGCGTTCAGCCGCGGTAAGCATATAGTCTCCGAGCTTGTTCTTGGCACGGTTGATCCCGGGAGTATCCAGAAAGATGATCTGTCCTTCCGGACAGGTATATACCGTCTGGATACGGTTTCTTGTGGTCTGTGCCTTCTTTGAGGTGATGGCGATCTTTTGACCGATCAAATGGTTCATCAGAGTGGATTTTCCTACATTCGGTCTTCCGATGATGGTGACAAAACCTGATTTAAATGATTTATGCATAGATGGTCTTCGCTTTCTTCTTTGTAAGTAAGATGATTCCGAAGCTTGGTCCGCTTCGGAATCATCCGGTATCTTCCTTTTATTTGCTTAAGGGAAGAACCCGGTCAAAAAGTTCCCGTTCTTCCATGATCTTATTCTCTCCTCCTATAGTGCAGATGGCATGATCGTCCACTATGGAGCTTAAGTATGGGGCAAGGGCGCGGATGTCCTCCAGAGAGACGGTCAGGATCTGTTCCCGTTCTTTTTTCACCATCTCCAGGGTCATTCCCGACTGATAAGCGTAGAAGGACCGGTCACCCAGGGCTGCCGGGGACAGAGGAGTGTCCAGGGAACTGATAGTCCCGATGATATTTTTCCTCAGATCCCGTTCGTTGATCTCCAGGTTACGGATATAGTCCGCTGCCTTCCGGTAAACTTCCAGGGTTTCACCCAGATTGGGATCCCTGTAGGAGGTAAGATATCCGTAGCCGGTATTGGAGAAGTTGCACATGCAGCCGTAGGCTCCTCCGGTCACCCGGACATTTACCCACAGGTAATCATAGGAAAGGATGGTCTTCAGTACACGCAGAGCCCCTGTATATTTACGGCCGTCTCTCTCGAAAAGACCGGCTGCCGCCACATACTGGACTTTGGAGGGGGTCTTGAAACCTTCATTTTTCCGGGACAGGGTCAGGACCGGCGTAGATCTCACACAGGGTCCGGAATAAAGTTTTCCCGCAAAATGACGGATCATAGGGTCGATCTTTTCACCAAAGTCGAAGTCTCCGGTCAGGCTGAGAGTCAGATTCTCCCTGCGGAAAATGCAGGAAAGGGTATCTTTAAGTTTCCGGACCAGTTCATCAAACCCCCGTTCATCCGTATTCTCCATACCTTTAAGGAAATGGAAATAGGAAATTCCTTCAGCCTTCTCTTTGTAGCAGGACATGGGCTCCACATAGGACAAGGCGCGATTTACCGCATAGGTATGTCCCGATTCCGGAATTCTGGTCTCCATCCTGGTAACCAGTTCGGAGAGGATCTCTTTAAGCCTCTTTCTGTCCTCAACTCTGGTGGAGAACAGTATTTCCTCCATAAGGTCCATCCCGTCTCCGATCTGGTCCTCCAGACATTTCATCCGTACGGAAAAATAGGGGCGGAATCCGTTTTTCTGCCAGTAGAGAGGCAGAACTCCGGTGGAGAAAGAGATGCCGCCGGTTTTAAGACCGATCTCGGCGGCCAGCTCATTATAAGTGTACCGGCCGGTATCGATGTAACGGAAAATGTCAACCAGCAGGGATGAACAGGGAATCAGTTCCTCCGGCAGGTCTGACATGTCAAAGTTGAAATCAAAATACCAGATCCCGTTGGTTTCATAGCGGTGAATGACAGAAGTCACACCGGCAATCTCCGTCTCCTCATTGAGGAAGGGGCGGACCTCCCTGGGAATATCCTCAAGCTCCAGAAGGGGGATCATCTCCAGCTCTTCCTGGGAAGAAGGGGTTTCCTGGAATTCTCTCAGTTTTCTACAGTCCTCCTCAAGAAGGAATAACTGTTTTTTACTGAGGGTGGACTTGACTTTTTCCAGCTGGTCACGTAATTTTTTCTCGGCCCGCTCATTTTTTCCTGCCTCGGGATAAAGGTTCACATAAGTCTTATGTGTATTATCAAGGAAACACCTGCGGATCAGTTCCTCGAAGTATCCTTCCCCGGCCTTCTTTTTCAATCCGGTCAGTACAGGAAGAGCTTCCGCCAGATCCAGTGCCTTGTTATCATCATAGAGCCAGGTATTAAAGAAGTTCAGGCCGTAGATAAGCCCTTTGGGAGTCCTGCCGAAATCCGACTCCCGATAGCGGAATTCAAAACTGTTGATTGTGGAAAGGATGGCTTTCCTGCTTATACCCTGGTCTGCCTGGGACCGGAGGACATCCTCAAGAACCCGGACAAACTCTTCTTCTTTACCGGCAGCCGCGTTTTTGACGGTCACGGAAAAGACAGGCTGACGGATACCACCATCAAAAGAACTGTAGACATCCTTGCCCAGTCCTTTGTCGATCAGGGCTTTCTTTACCGGGGCACCGGGCATGGAGAAGAGGACATAGTCCAGAATCTGGAGAGCCATCATCTCTTCATTGTTTCCGTTATCTCCCGCTGCCACATTATAACTTAAAAGGATTCCTTCTTCTTCACCCTCCCTGGAAACCGAATAGGTGTCCCTGACAGTTACAGGCCGGGTAAAGGGTTCCTGAAGACAGATAGAGGAATCGATCTTCCTGTAATCAAATCTGCTTAAATACTCCCTGTCTATGAAAGCCAGTTCCTTCGCAAAGTCCACATCCCCATAAAGGTAGATATAGGAGTTGGACGGGTGATAATACCGGCTGTGGAAATCCAGAAACATCTCTCTGGTCAAAGTAGGGATAGCATCGGGATCGCCGCCGGATTCAAAGGCATAAGGGGTATCTCTGAGAAGGGAACTCATGATCTTCCGTTCCAGTACGGAATCCGGGGAGGAAAACACTCCCTTCATCTCATTGTAGACCACACCGTTGAAACGAAGTTCCCCATCCTTCTCATCGACTTCATAATGCCAGCCTTCCTGCTTGAGAATCTCATCCCTGGAATAGATATTGGGATGGAATACGGCATCCAGATATACATGCATGAGGTTGTGAAAATCCTGGGCATTGCAGCTGGCCACGGGATAGACAGTCTTATCCGGATAAGTCATGGCATTTAAAAAGGTATTTAAAGAGCCCTTGGCCAGTTCCACAAATGGATCTTTGGCGGGAAATTTCTCCGATCCGCACAAAACGGAGTGTTCCAGGATATGGGCCACACCGGTATCATCGCAGGGTGGGGTCCGGAAACCTATGGTAAAAACCTTGTTGTTGTCGTCGTTTTCCACAAGGAGCACCCTGGCTCCTGTTTTCTCATGCCGAAGAACATAACCCTCACCATGGAGTTCATCCAGCCTTCTGTGCTGTTCCAGCTTATAATTCCTGTAATCATTCTCTCTGAGCATCGCTGCCTCCTGTACTTATCTTCTCTTTGCTGTATTCTGTCTGCTCATCTTTATTCAATCGGAATCTCATCTTCATGGATGAGAATTAAATCGATATATGATATCACATTTTTATGGAAAAGTCCATGGAGGAAAAGGGGAAGAAAGGACAAAAGAAAGAGCTGCCCCCGGCGATCCTCATCCGATATGGGACGGGTCGGCCGGGAACAGCCCGGAATTCTGAATATTGGGAAATCAGGTTCAGTTGTTGATCAGCTTATCCTCTCCATTCCAGCTGTAAAGCTGACGGATCTCCTCGCCGATCTTCTCTGCGGGATGTTCGGCAGCCAGTTTTCTCATGGCCTGGAAGTGAACCTGGGAGCCGGCATCAGACATATCCAGCAGGAATTCCTTGGCAAAACTTCCGTCCTGGATATCGGAAAGGATCTTTTTCATGGTCTTCTTTGTCTCTTCTGTGATGATCTTGGGACCGGTAACATAGTCGCCGTATTCAGCCGTGTTGGAGATGGAATATCTCATCCCGGCGAAACCGGACTGATAGATCAGGTCCACGATAAGCTTCATCTCATGAATACATTCGAAGTAAGCATTGCGGGCATCATAACCTGCCTCAACCAAAGTTTCGAAACCGGCCTGCATAAGGGCGCATACACCACCGCAAAGTACGGCCTGCTCACCGAAAAGGTCCGTCTCTGTCTCTGTCCTGAAAGTGGTCTCCAGAACGCCTGCCCTGGCGCCGCCGATACCGAGGCCGTAGGCAAGGGCAAGATCCTGTGCCTTGCCGGTATAGTCCTGCTCAACGGCAACAAGACAGGGAACTCCTTTTCCTGCCAGGTACTCGGAACGTACGGTATGTCCCGGACCCTTGGGGGCGATCATGGTCACGTCAACATATGCCGGAGGCTTGATGCAGCCGAAATGAATGTTGAAACCATGAGCGAACATGAGCATATTTCCTTCCTCAAGGTTGGGTTCGATGCTCTCTTTATAAAGCTTGGCCTGCTTCTCGTCATTGATCAGGATCATGATGATATCCGCAAGTTTTGCAGCCTCGGCTGCTGTATATACTTTAAGGCCCTGTGCCTCTGCCTTGGCCCAGGATTTGCTGCCTTCGTAAAGACCGATGATGACATTACATCCGGAATCCTTCAGGTTCAGCGCATGAGCGTGGCCCTGGCTTCCGTAACCGATAATGGCGATCGTCTTCCCATCCAGTAAGGATAAATTGCAATCTTCCTGATAAAAAATCTTAGCTCCCATTCTGTTCTCCTCCTAAAAACATGATAAAGATATCATACTCTTCTTTATGTTGAAAATCAAGTAAAGATTAGCCTCTTTCCCTGAATTTGGAAATCTCCTTTTCTTCTTTCCCTAGCTTAAGGACAGTACATCCAGTCCTCTGGAAAGTCCCGTGATTCCGGTCCTGACCAGTTCGACCACCTCGTAGTCCGACAGAAGGTTAAGGAAAGCATCCAGCTTATTCTGGCTTCCGGTAAGCTCCATCATCAGCGTTTCCGTGGACACATCCACGATCTTCGCCCGGAAGACATCGGCGATGGCGATAAGGTCCTGTTTTTCCCTCTTTCCTGCCATAACCTTCACCAGAAGAAGTTCACGGCACACAGAAGTCTTATCCTCGAGAACAACGATCTTACGGACCTCTTCCAGCTTCTCGATCTGACAACGGATCTGCTCCAGTATACGATCGTCACCGGATACCAGGACGGTGATCCTGGTGAATCGTTCATCCTGGGTACTGCCGGCACTGATGGTCTCAATATTGTAATTCCTGCGGCTGAACAAGCCGGCGATCCGGCTTAACACCCCGGGATTGTTATCCACCAGCAATGATAAAGTAATCTGTTTCATCTCCATCTTTCTTTTCTCTCCCTCATTTTTAATATGTAGAAATACCTTCCGTTTTCTCCGGATAGTACCCTTCTATGAAACGGTCATTTCCGACACCGTAGCTGTCGTCAATGCCGGGATCCTCCCCTTTTCCGAAGATGAAGTACTGAAGGGCCTGCCTGTTCAGATCGTAATCCACCTGAATCACCCAGGCGCCGTTTCCGCTGAGTCTGTCTTCAGTGAAAGATCCTCCATAGGGGATTCGAAGCTGTTCGATCTCCGTAGTTCCCATGGAGATCACGGACATCAGAAGGCTTCGGATCTGAGATTCAGACAAGTCTGTGGTCACATATTTCAATGCCTTCATGCAAATGTTGGTGATGGTCATGATATCCGCCCGTTTAAGCTCATTAAAAATGGAAATCAGGACTTTCCGCTGTCTGTCTGTACGTCCGTATTCACCGGATATGTCCTGACGGATACGACAATAGGCCAGTGCCTGGTAGGGGGTCATAAGATTCTGACCGGGAACCACATCTTTCTCTCCGTGCTTGGAATTGGAGTAGGCAGTCTGAAGGAAATACACCTCCGCCTCAGTCAGCTCCATGGGAACCCCGCCGATCAGGTCTACACACTGGCGGAAAGCCTCCATATCAACCTCCGCATAGCCGTCAAGCTTGACTCCGAAGTTCTCGGCAATGGTCTTGTAAACAAGCTGCACTCCCCCGTAAGAATAAGCGGCGTTAAACTTGTGATAGCCGTAGCCGGGGATATCGATATACATATCTCTCATAAGAGAGGTAAGCTTCAGCTTGCCGTTCTTAAGATCAATGGTGGCGATCATGGTGGTATCCGAGCGTCCGACATCTGTTTCATCTGCCCGTTTGTCGGCACCGATCAGAAGAATATTCACCACATCCTGGTCATAGACCAGATCGGTTTCC
>CACZOS010000018.1 GCA_902782815.1 uncultured Lachnospiraceae bacterium
GTGCATCTCTCTACTCTGGGGCTGGACCTCAAAGTGGAGGAGGGAGATGTCCTGAGAGGGACTCTGACTATTGAGAGCGAGAACGGGATCCCTCTCCGGGGAAAAGTCTTCTCTACCAGTGACAAAATGCTGCTGGATACAGAAGATTTTGAAGGAAAACGCCGGGAATTCCGCTATACATTTGACGGATCCATGGCGGTGGAGGGAGAGAACTATCCCGGAGACTTTGTCTTCATCACAAACGGAGGGGAGTTCAATATTCCCTTTATGATCGCCATTGAGCCCAAAACCATCCGGACAAAGGGCGGGGCTATCCATGACATGGCAGGCTTTATGGACCTTTACCGCCGGGACAGGGCGGAGGCCGGGACCATCTTTTTCCAGCCTAATTTCGCCAATGTTCTTCTGAAAGATCAGCCGGAGAAACAGACTCTTTATCACAACCTGATGAAGTGCCGGGACAAGAATCTGATCATGGAGGAATTCCTCACCGCCGCAGGCTATAAGGATGTGGTCAGGCTCTCTGTGGATGAGAGACCCATTGTTCTGGATTCCGGCAAAAACCAGGAAGAGATCTGCATCACCATGGACCACGACGGCTATGTGGAGGGGAAGATCTCCACGGAGAAGGGACAGGTTTCCATAACCCGGGAGAGTTTTACCGCCGCGGATTTCCTGGACGGACGTTTCCCGGTCCGCATTGAGAAAAACCAGAATTTCACCATGGGCAGCGATGTGATCCGCATCGATACCATCCGCCAGCATTTTGAGATCCCTGTGGAGTGGTGGGGAACCCTTCCCGCCGTATCCCAGGAGAAGGAACAGCAGATCCAGCTGAAGAAGCAGACGGCGGAGCTCATGCATAATTACCTGTATTTCCGTACCGGCGGGATACGCTTTGAAGATTTCGCGGAAGATTCCAGACAGACTCTGGACAACCTTTACTACCGGACCAAGGACTGCACCTGGAAGCTCTATCTGATGCATATTGCCCTGATGGAAGAGAAAAAGGAGGAAGCGGAGGAAATCCTCAATGAACTGGAAGACAGAAAAAGGACAGAACCCTTCTCCGAGTTTGCCGAGCATTATTTCCTTTATCTTAAATCCATCTACTACGGTACACCGGAGGCTATTTCCGAGGCGGTGATCGCCATCCGCTCCTACTACGAGAAGAGCGAACGCAAAGACCTGGCTCTCTGGATGCTCATTTACATTGACCGGGAGTACGTCTATAACGAGAGGCTCCAGTACGATACCATCAGGATGCTCTTTGAGAACGGCTGCAACAGCTCCCTTCTCTACTATGAGGCGTGTGCCCTCCTGAACGAGAATCCCAATTTCATGGAGGAGACGGGGCCCTTCGAGCTGAGTATCTTCCGCTGGGGTGTCCGCTACGGTTTCATCTCCCTGTCCCTGGCTTACCAGTTTGCCCGCCTTGCCCTGCGGGCCAAGTATTATCAGGATTCCATCTACCACATCGCCGAAAAACTCTACCATATCAAGAAGGATGACCGGTTCCTTCAGGTGATCTGTTCCCTCCTGATCAAGGGCAACCGGATCGGCAGAGAATATCATACCTACTTCCATGAGGCGGTGGAAGCCAACCTTAAAATCATCGGACTGAATGAATTTTTCATCCGCAGTCTGGATTTTTCCCGCTATGACAAGCTGCCCCAGAGGGTGCTGATCTATTTTACCTACAGCAATACTCTGGATTTCAATGAGAAGGCTTATTTATATACCAACATTTTAAAGAATCAGGATTCCTACCAGGAGGTATTCGGAGCATATTACTCCAAGATGATCCCCTTTGTGGAGGACCAGCTGATCAAGGGAAGGATCAACGAGCACCTGGCCTACCTTTATACCTATTTCCAGAAAGAGGTGCTGGAGAAGAAGGAGAACGCCAAGGCGGTCTGTGATATTCTCTTCTACCGGCAGATCCGCTGTCAGAATCCCTCCATGATCGGAGTCTATGCGGCCTGTCCCGAACTGGGGACCGAGAAGTACTATCCTCTGGCCAACGGATGCGCCAACATTGAATATTTCAACGACCGCACCCAGCTTTACTTTGTGGACAGCAGGGAGCAGCGTTATGTAAAGGATATCGAAAGTACCTTTATCCGTTTCCTGAAAGTCAGCCAGTTCCCCAAGGAATGGATCGAGAGGAACAGCGGCAACAAGAAGGTATTGCTCATGCTCTCCGGAAGGATAAAGGATTTTCTGGGGACGGATGAAGTGAAGATCGCCCAGAAGGTCATCGGCAATCCGGATTACAAGGACTGGATCCGGGTTCATGCCACCCAGCAGCTTCTGGTTTACTACGGAAACCACCAGAAGAAACAGGAACTGGACCAGTGGGTCGAGAGAGTCAATTTCGAGGAAGTCGCCCAGGGATTCCGTAAACGGCTCCTCAACTACTATATGGAAGTGGGACGGTTTGATTCTGCCTTTTTCGGGGTGGAGAAATACGGCGTCCACATCATGGGGGCCTCCAAGAGGCTGAAACTGGCCAACTTCGGCATCGACTTTTTCGAAGGAAGAAAGAATTCCACGGTCCTGGCTCTGGCAAGGTCCGCCTTCTTCCAGAAAAAATACAATAAAGACACGCTGGCTTACATGATCCGCCACTACGACGGCGAACTGGAAGACCTGTGCATCCTCTGGGAGCGCAGCGAAAAGTTCGGTGTGGAGACCGGGGAGCTGGAGCGCAAGATCCTGTCCCAGTGTATCTTTACCGACAATGACACCGACAGGGTGTTCCCCATCTTTTCTTCTCTTCTGAACCGGTATATGAAGATGCAGGAGCAGGAGGAGGACTACAAGGACGAGGAGACCGAAGCAATCATCGGTTCCTACCTGGAATTCGCTTCCCTGAAGGAATTGCAGGGTTCCATGGAACTGACGGAGGAGATGCACATGGCCATCGGCCGGGAGATCCTGGCGGGCAGGATCAGGGAACGCCGTACCCGGATCCATTTCCTCTACTATTTCGCCGACAAGAAGAGCTGGCGGGGCAAGATAAAGGATGCAGCCGATTACATCATCGGGGAATTCCTCAGGGAAAGATTCTATCTTCCCATCTACCACGCTTATGATGATATCGTTTTTCTCCCCGTTTTTTACCGGGAATTTACCTTCCTCACCTACCATGGAGGACAGGGGCAGAAGGTATCCCTCTACTATGAGATCGAGGGAGAGAAGGATTTCCGGAGAGAGAAAGAGCTGGAGGAGGTCATGCCGGGAATGTATGTCTGCCATATGCATTTCTATAAGGATGACCATGTGAACTACCGCCTCGAGGAGGCGGGAGAAAAGGTGCAGGATCCTTCACGCATCCAGTTTGAGACCTTCCGCTACGACGGGGATGACAGCCGCTTCTTCACCCTGAACCATATGAACTGGGAAGAGGAGGGTATGGAGAAGATGAAGGCTTACCTGATGAAGAGTTACTTTACCGATCACTTTATGAAACCGCTTTAAGAGGGAGGAATCACCATGGAAGCATTAAGCAGCAGAAGATTTGTGGGGATAGACCTCAGCGAGGAAGCGGCTCAGTTAAGCATATATGATGAAGGCACAGAGCAGATGAGCGAGGAGTATTTCCCCGTCCCTGCCGAAGGCCGGGAGGATTACCTGGCCGTTGGCCTGGATTTTATCATGAAATACTTTGAGTGCAATTCCCTGGACTGGGACGATTATTCCGGAGTCCATTTCTCCCTGAAGGACATCTCCCAGGAGAACAGGGACCGGCTCAAAGCCCTGCTCAGTGAGGACTTTCTCGACCGGTTCGGCCTCAATGTGATCAGCCGTTTCCGGGGATTTGTGGAGTATGTTTTTCACCAGGAAAGGGTGGTCTGGGACAGGAATTCCATGCTTCTGGACTACCAGGACAATGTATTACGCTATATTATGGTAGAGCAGGTTTACCGGGCCAAACAGAAGGGTTACCGTGCGGTTACCCAGGAGGTGGATCTGTCTGCCTACGGGATCGTCGAGGGCAGTGAATCCCTGGACCAGGATTTCTGCAAGATGATCAAACAGTTTCTCCTCAAGAATCCCACCCATATCATTTTCCTTACAGGACATGGATTTGAAGGGAACTGGATGAAGAGGACCCTGAACTGCCTCTGCTCCGGCAGAAGGGTATTCCTGGGTCAGAACATCTACGCCAACGGGGCCAGTCTTCTGGGGATAGGCAATATCTCCCTCATGGATGAGGGGCAGATCCTCATGCAGGGCCCGGAGATGGTCCACCACACCATAGGACTTGTGGCCGCGGAGAACGGACGCCAGAAATATGTCCCCGTCACCACCATAGGAAAAGAGTGGTTCAACACCAGGGGGACGCTGGATATCATACTGGATAAAAGCCAGAAGGTGGAATTTTTCTACCTCAATAATAAAGATAATGAAACGGAGATCTCATCCTGTGAGATAAAGGACCTGCCCAAACGGCCGCCCAAGACCAGCAGGATCCATGTGGAAGTGTCCTTCACCTCCTGTACGGAGGGGATGATCTTCCTGACGGACCTGGGTTTCGGAAGCATGTATCCGGGGACAGGAAAAGTTACCGTATTTCCGTTTTCATTGATCTCTTAACAGGAGGAAAACATGAGAGAAACGATTGTCTGTATTGGAAAGATAGGGAAAAAACCATACCGTTTTCCCCAAACAGAGGTTTCCGTCGCCTCCTACGAAGAATTGTGCTGTTATCTGAGCCAGCATATGATCTTTTATCTTCACACCCTCCCCGACGAGGACCTTCTGGTCTATATCAAGGAGGAACTGGGTCTGGAGAAGCTCTGCCGGCAGCTGGCCAAGTACGAATCCCCGGAAAAGGACCAGATGAAATATTTTGCCACCCTGTTCCGCGAGGGGAATTATTATTCCGAGGCGGAGATCCGCCTAATCCTGGACCGGTACCGGGCCATGAAGAACGAGCCCCGCTGGCAGCAGTACAAGCAGATCGGAGATATTCTCCTGTCCTACCATAAGGCCACCATGGCGGTCCAGTATTATGATGAGGCTTTAAAACAGCTGGAGGGGCAGGAAGATGCGCTGGCAGGGAACATCTACCATAACCGGGCCATCGCCCATGCCCAGCTTTTCCGTTTTGAGGAAGCCAAGATTGATTTCGTCAAGGCTTACCGGAACAACGGGGATGAAAACTCCCTGTTCTGCTATTACTGCCTCATGGTCTTCCATGACGGGAATCTGCTGGATGCCACCCGGGAGATCCGGGACAGCTTTCATGTTCCGGATATGCTGATCGAGAACTTTGAAGACCGTCTTTCCACCATGATGGAAGAACAGCAGTATACTGAGGACGCGGCAAAATACCGCAAGATCGTCTACCTGAAGGTGAACGGCAGAGAGGAGGACGCCGGGGAGTATTTCCGGTCCCTGGTGAGACAGCAGCAGCAGCTTTTCCGCCGTCAGCTGGAATCCGATGAAAAATGGGTAGTGACAAATGTGCCGGTCAGGTATACCATAGATAGATAGTTACCAAACAGTTAGAAGGAGACAAACAGTCATGGGAACAGAAATGAGCAAGACCTACAATCCTGCGGAGATTGAGGAACGTTTATACCAACAGTGGTTGGAGAAGAAATATTTTCACGCGGAGGTGGACCGGTCCAGGAAGCCTTTCACCATCGTGATGCCCCCGCCCAATATCACCGGACAGCTCCATATGGGGCATGCCCTGGACAATACCCTGCAGGACATCCTGATCCGTTTTAAGCGGATGCAGGGGTACAACGCCCTGTGGCAGCCGGGCACGGACCATGCCAGCATCGCCACGGAGGTCAAGGTCACCAATAAGCTGAAAGAGGAAGGAATCTCCAAGGAAGAACTTGGAAGAGAAGGCTTCTTAAAGCGCACCTGGCAGTGGAGGGAAGAGTACGGCGGACGTATTGTCAGCCAGCTGAAGAAGCTGGGTTCCTCCGCGGACTGGGACAGAGAGCGCTTCACCATGGATGAGGGTTGTTCCGAGGCTGTTAAGGAAGTATTTATCCGCCTTTACGAGAAGGCATACATTTACAGAGGATCTCGCATCATCCACTGGTGTCCGGTATGCCAGACCTCCATCTCCGACGCGGAAGTCGAATATGAAGACCAGGCCGGATTCTTCTGGCACATCCGTTACCCTGTGATCGGGACGGATGAATATGTGGAGATCGCCACCACCAGGCCGGAGACCATGCTGGGGGATACCGCGGTGGCAGTCCACCCCGACGATGAACGATATCAGGCTCTGATCGGCAAAAACCTGATGCTCCCCCTGATGAACCGGGAGATTCCTGTGGTTGCCGATACCTATGTAGATAAAGAATTCGGTACCGGAGCGGTGAAGATCACCCCCGCTCATGACCCCAACGACTTTGAGGTGGGTAAACGGCACGACCTCCCTGAGATCAATATCATGAACGACGACGGTTCCATCAATGAAAACGGCGGAAAATACGCCGGCATGGACCGCTATGAAGCGAGAAAAGCCATCGTGAAGGACCTGGAAGAACTGGGTCTGCTGGTCAAGGTTGAACCCCACGCCCACAATGTGGGGACCCATGACCGCTGTCATACCACCGTGGAACCCATGGTGAAGAAGCAGTGGTTCGTCTCCATGCAGGAGCTGGCCAAACCGGCTATCGAGGCCGTGAAGAACGGGGAACTCCGTTTCGTCCCCTCCCATTTTGACCGGACCTATCTCCACTGGCTTGAAAATATCCGCGACTGGTGCATCAGCCGGCAGCTCTGGTGGGGACACCGGATCCCGGCCTACTACTGTGAAGACTGTGGGGAGATCATCGTCAGCAAAGACGAACCCAAGGCCTGCAAATGCGGCTGTACCCGCCTGATTCAGGATGAAGATACCCTGGATACCTGGTTCAGCTCGGCCCTCTGGCCCTTCTCCACCCTGGGATGGCCGGAGCAGACGGAAGATCTGGATTACTTCTATCCCACAGACGTTCTGGTCACGGGATACGACATCATCTTCTTCTGGGTAATCCGTATGGTATTCTCCGGTTATGAGCAGACCGGTAAATCCCCCTTCCGTGACGTGCTGATCCACGGTCTGGTGAGGGACGAACTGGGCCGGAAGATGAGTAAATCCCTGGGCAACGGCATCGATCCTCTCGAGGTCATCAACCAGTATGGCGCGGATGCCCTCCGCCTTACTCTGGTAACCGGAAACGCACCGGGCAACGATATGCGTTACTCGGAGAAAAAGATCCTTGCCAGCCGTAACTTTGCCAACAAAGTGTGGAACGCTTCGCGTTTCATGCTCATGAACATCGGGAACGAAGACCTGTCCGGAGTTACCCTCTCCGATCTTACCCCGGCCGACCGCTGGATCCTTTCCAAGGCCAACACCCTGGTCAGGGAAGTGACCGAAAACATGGAGAATTACGATCTCGGTGTGGCTGTGGCCAAGCTTTATGACTTCATCTGGGAGGAATTCTGCGACTGGTATATCGAGATGGTCAAGCCCCGCCTCTGGAATGAGGAGGATCAGACCAGGACGGCAGCCCTTTATACCCTCAAAAATGTGCTGGTCATCGCCCTGAAGCTTCTCCATCCCTACATGCCATTTATCACGGAAGAGATCTTCCAGAGTCTGGATCAGGAGGAAGAATCCATCATGATCTCATCCTGGCCTGTTTTCCGCAAGGAGTATGATTTCCAAGCGGAAGAAAATGAGGTGGAAGTGATCAAGAATGCGGTGAGGGGTATCCGTAACCTCCGGGCCGACATGAATGTTCCGCCAAGCAAAAAGGCCAAGGTTTACGTGGTTTCCGAAAAACAGGAAATCCGGGATATCTTTGAGCGTTCCCAGGTCTTTTTCGCCACCCTGGGCTATGCCAGCGAGGTTATCGTCTGTGCGGACAAGGAAGGGATTCCAAAGGACGCAGTGTCCACAGTGATCCCCGATGCGGTGATCTATCTTCCCTTCGCAGACCTGGTGGATGTGGAAAAGGAGATCGCCCGTCTGGAGAAGGAAGCAAAACGTCTTGCCGGAGAGATCAGGAGAGCAGACGGTATGCTCCACAATGAGAGATTTATCAGTAAGGCTCCTGCCGCCAAAGTGGAGGAGGAGCGTCAGAAACTGGCAAAATATACAGACATGGCCAAACAGGTGGAAGCCCGCCTGGCCCAGCTTAAGGGCTGAGACCGGCCGGTCTGCCGATAAGCAAAGAGTGATGAACGGATGCAGTCGGAGTTATACTCCGGCTGCATTCCTGTGCGGAAAGGGATGGGGAAATGACTTACGAGGAGATGCTGGACCAGATCAACCGGATTCCCATGTTCGGCGCTTCGGGAGGACTGGATAATCTAAGAGGATATCTTGCCCTTTTCGGAAATCCGGAAAAGGAGCTGCCGGTCATCCATGTGGCAGGAACCAATGGTAAGGGGTCCGTGTGTGTTTTCATGGAATCGGTGCTCCGTAAGGCAGGCTATAAAACCGCCCTGTTCACTTCCCCACATCTGGTCAGGATCAACGAGCGGTTCCGGATCAATTTTGAGGAAGTGGAAGACCGGGTTCTGGTCCGGACCTGGGAAGAGATTAAGGACCGTATAGACCGTCGGGAAGAGTTTGGGCTTGGACTTCCCAATTATTTTGAGCTGATGTTCCTGATGGCCATGCTGATCTTCTCCCGTGAAAAACCGGATTACTGTATCATGGAGACCGGTCTCGGCGGCCGTCTGGATGCAACGGTCCTCACCCGTCCCCTCCTATGCGTCATCACCTCCGTCAGCCTTGACCATACGGGGATCCTGGGAACCACCATCCCCGAGATCGCCGCCGAAAAGGCAGGCATCATCAAAGAGGGGATTCCGGTGGTCGCTCTGGACGAAAACAACGGGGCTTTTCCTGTCATCCGCCGGAGGGCCGAAGAGCAAAAGGCGGAACTGTTAAGGGTTTCTTACGGAGATGTTACGTTTTTAAAAAATGTTGGAAACACGATTGATTTTTCCATGGAGAATCGTTATTATAAACTTAATTATGCCAATATCCCCTCCCGGGCGCCATATCAGATGGTCAACGCGGCCCTCGCCATGACCGCTCTCCACCGGCTTCTTCCGGACCTTCCGGACCGGACCGTGCAGGAGGGCATAGCAGGGATGTCCTGGCCCGGACGCATGGAGGAGATCGCCCCCCGTGTCTATCTGGACGGGGCTCATAATCCCGGAGCTGTCCGGGAGATCCTGCGGATGATGGAAGGGGAGAAAGAAGAATGGAAACTCCTGTTCGCGGTCTGCGCGGATAAGGACTATGAGAGGATGGTGGCCATGCTCTCCCGGGTTCCATGGAGGCATATTTACCTGACCAAGATCGAGACAGCAAGAAGCGCGGGAGTCACTGCAGTTGAGGAATGCTTCCGGCATTACTCCCAGGCGCCGATCACCATATATACCACGTCTCAGGATGCCTTCCGGGATGCCTGCGGGCATCTTGAAGAGAAGGAGAAACTTCTGTGCCTGGGTTCATTATACCTGGCAGGGGAGCTTAAAGCGTATTTAGAATGTAAAGGAAAGTGAGGAGTATCATGATCGATTTTACTTTGGAGTTAAAGAAGTTCAAACCCGCCACAGGTGTTGAGGTCGGAGCGGAAGACTTATTTGATAATGAGATAAAGGATATTACGGATCTTGTGGAAGAGATGGTACAGAATATAGAAGAGACAAAAGAACAGTAATCCGTTAAACCGGATGGATACGGACCATTATCCATAGATTCAGGAGGTTGACTATGAAATGTGTGAGATGCGGTCACAATGCCGGGAATGACGGATTCTGCACCGGCTGTGGCTTTGACAATAAACATATCAAAAAAGCCCGGAATACGGCTGACTACTATTATAACCTGGGCCTTGAGAAGGCCGGCCTGCGCGATTTGAGCGGCGCGGCGGCACATCTGGAGCAGGCCCTCACCTACAACAAAGAACATAAGGATGCCAGAAATCTGCTGGGCCTTGTCTACTATGAGATGGGAGAAGCCGGCAAGGCATATATTCAATGGAAGATTTCTTCCCGTCTGGTCAATACGGAGCAGAATCTGGCTGATGACTATATCCGCCAGATGGAAGAACACCCGGCAGTGTTCGAGTCCATCAACGAATCCGCCAAGAAGTTTAATCTGGCCCTTTCCTACGCCAGACAGGGCAGTGATGACCTGGCCATGATCCAGATCAAGAAGGTCCTCACCCTGACCCCCAACTTTGTCCGGGGACATCTGCTGTTTGCCCTCCTTCACATGCGTGCCGGGGACAAGAGTGCCGCCAAGAAGGATCTTTTCAATGCCCTTGCCATAGATAATCATAACACCACGGCCCTCCGCTACCTTTCCGAACTGGGGGAGAGACCAAAGAATGCCCCGGAGCTTATCAGCGAAGAGAAACTCAAACCGGAGAATGACAACCTGAAAAATGTACGTCCCGTGGATCATTATGAAGATCCCAACCGGGAGCAGTGGAAACAGTTCGTCTATATGCTTATCGGTCTTGCCATCGGCGTGGTGGCCATGTTCGTTCTGGTCATTCCCAGCGTCAAGGCCGGAGTAAGTGTGGACTATAACAACCTGAAGAAACAGTACAATAAGACCGTGTCCGAGAAGGACAGCGAGATCTCCGGCTTACAGGAAGACAAGGCTTCCCTTGAGTCCGAAAACAACGACCTGAAGACCAGCCTGAGTGTTTATGAAGGGTCCAACGGGGAAGACAGCATGTACGACAGTCTTCTGAAGGCTACCCAGCAGTTTGCCATTCCCAATTATGTGGAGTGCGCCAAGTACCTGGCCAAGATCAAGAAGAAAGATCTGCCTTCCTCCACCTCCCAGAACATGTACTCGGAGATGAAGGGCACTGCCTATCCTGCCGCTGCGAATAATCTCTATGACAGCGGTATGGAGAAGTACAATAAGTACCAGTACGAGGAAGCGCTGAAAGATTTCAAGCAGTCCTACAAATACAGCGACAAGAACTATACCACCCTCTACCAGCTGGCCATGTGCTATAAGAGGACCGGAGATACGGATAAGGCACAGGGATATTTCTTTGATATCATCAACAATTCGGGAGATGAAGACCTGATCCGTAAGGCCTCCAACTATGGCCTGGATATGACCATCAATGAAGGAAAACAGGCAGCTGCCGCCGCAGCGGGCAATACCGCTGCCTCCACGGAAGCCGCCCAGGAAACCTCAGAGGAAGGCGGACAATGATCCTTCTTTAGTCCATGATGCGCCGCGATCATTCGCGGCGCTTTTCTGTTTAATTAAGGAGAGGAAAAGGATATGAATTCTACGGAATACCTGATTGAGAAACATTTTCAGAAAAAACCGGGAGAGAACCTGGAGGCTTTACGGGAGAGGTACCGGCAGATCCGAACCTTCCACAAGGATCCCTTATCTGCTGCCATTCTGGCCACCTCCTATTACAGCATGGAGGAACTGAGGATGAGACTGCCCCGGATAAATGAGATGCTTAAAAACCCCTTTTCCCGGGAGGAAGACCTTCACGCGGTGACCGGCCCCATTATCGCTGCCGACGGAGGACCGGCGGAGGGGGCAAAAGCCATTCAGATCTATATGGACTTAAGCTCCCGGGGAATCCTGCCGGAGGAGACCGGGACTTTCCATATCATTTCTCTTTTATCCATCGCTGCGAAGAAAGTCATTCCCCTGATGGAAGAACTGGTGGATGAGAGCCGGCAGGGAGAGGAGAAGAAGGCCGCCTTTCATGAGGCATCCGCCAGATGGCTCAGGGAAGAGAGGGAAAGACAGATTCTGAGTCAGGATGAGGAAAACATGGCCTATGCCCTTCTGGTGGGCATGAGCCAGGAGGTGGATACGCTTCTGGAGGAGCAGCGATGAAGAACTATAAGATGATCATCTCCTATGACGGGGGGCGCTACCACGGATGGGAGCATAAAAAGGATGTGGATACGGTACAGAAAAGGATCGAAAATGTCCTGTCCAGGATGTGCGGGCAGGAGATCTGGATCAACGGGGCCGGCCGGACCGACGCTGGAGTACATGCCAGGGCAATGGTGGCCAATGCTCACATGGAGACGGAATATTCTCCCACACAGATCAGGGATTACCTGAATCATTATCTTCCGGATGATATCGCTGTCTCGGAGGTTAAGGAGGCCTCGGAACGCTTCCATGCCCGTTTTAACGCCGTGGGAAAGCTCTACCGCTACACCTGCTATGACGGACCCTCAAAACCGGTCTTCGACCGGAAATACACCCTGGTGCTGGAAAAGTCCGTGGATATCAACCGCATGAGGAAAGCAGCGGAATACCTGGTGGGCCGGCATGATTTTAAAAGCTTCTGCGGGAACTCGAAAATGAAAAAATCCACCGTCAGGCTGGTGGATTCCATAGAGATAAACAGGGACGGGGGATATGTCTGCCTGGACTTCCACGGCACCGGATTTCTCCAGAATATGGTCCGTATCCTCACGGGAACCCTTCTGGAAGTGGGCTATGGAAGGATGAGGCCGGAGCAGATGGAGGAGATCCTCGAAGAAAAAGACCGGACAAAAGCCGGTCCCACCGCCCCTCCCCAGGGGCTCTGCCTGATCAGGGTGGATTATTGATCTTCATATCAGATAAAAAAAGTGGGAAGGTGTTTACCTTCCCACAAATTTTTTATATATGGCTCTTAATGATTTCTCAAAATCCTTGTTTCTCACACCGATGATGATATTAAGCTCAGAAGACCCCTGATCGATCATCTTGATGTTGACGTCTGCTTCAGCGAGAGCGGAGAACAATTTGCCGGCAGTACCGCTGGCGGAACGCATTCCCCGGCCTACCACAGCGATGAGAGCCAGGTCTGTCTCGATCTCTATGCTGTCGGGGGAGACCATACGATGGATGGCGGAGATGACCTTCTGTTCCTTCTCCAGAAATTCGTCCGCGTGAATGACCACTGTCATGGTGTCGATGCCGGAAGGCATATGTTCAAAAGAGATCTGGTTATCCTCCAGGGCCTGAAGCACTTTACGCCCGAAACCGATCTCGGAGTTCATCATGGACTTGGTGATGACCATGGCGTTGAATCCCTTTTTCCCCGCAATGCCGGTCACCACATAATCGGGTTTCTGACCGGTGGCTTCCACGATCCATGTTCCCTCATCCTGGGGACGGTTGGTGTTGCGGATATTGATGGGGATTCCGCAGTGGCGCACCGGAAAGATGGCATCCTCGTGAAGCACTGAGGCTCCCATATAAGAAAGCTCGCGCAGTTCCCGGTAAGTGATGTATTTTATAGGCTCCGGATTGTCGATGATCCGTGGATCGGCCACAAGGAAACCGGAGACATCCGTCCAGTTCTCGTAGATATCTGCCTTACAGGCCTGGGCCACAATGGAACCGGTCACGTCGGAACCGCCACGGGAGAAGGTCTCCACCTCCCCGTCCTTTCCCAGACCGTAAAAGCCGGGGATGACTGCCCTTCCGACCTCTTCAAGCCTTCTGCTGAGGACCTTCTGGGTCTTGTAGGGGTTGAGCATGCCGTCCTCGTTGAAAAAGATCACTTCCTTGGCATCGATAAATTCGTATCCCAGATAGGAGGCCAGAATCAATCCGTTCAGGTACTCGCCCCGGGAGGCGGTAAAGGCTTTCTGCGGATTGGTGGAAAGCCGCTCAGAGATATCCTCAAAGTGTTCGTCAAGATAGAGATTAGTCAGACCCAGCCCATTGATGATCTCCTCAAAACGGGCTTTGATCCTGTCCAGGACCGGAGTGAAATCCTTGCCTTCGATAGCCAGATCATAGGCCTCAAAGAGCATGTCCGTCACCTTTGTGTCTCCCATGAACCTTTTTCCCGGGGCAGAGGGGATGACAAAGAGCCTGCTGCTGTCCTGGTGGATAATCTCACTTACTTTCTTAAACTGATCGGCGCTGCACAGAGAACTCCCGCCGAATTTAGCCACTTTTCTCATGGATCATACCTCCGATTTTATATCCAGTAACTTTTACTACTTTACATGGAATACAGGGATTTTGCAAGTCTTTTTTGACGTATGAAAAAATCCGTGTGAAAAAGAAAGAAAACTGCACCCGCGGAGGGCGGGGCAGCTTCTTTCCATGGTTATATATTTTATCTGTTATTGATATTCCGCCGGATCATGAAAAGATCGGTTTTAAAGCGTCTGCCAGAGCATCTTTTTTCGCCTGCGCGGCAGCCAGATCCTTGCCCAGTGTGGTGAAATAAGTCTTGATCTTGGGCTCGGTTCCGGAAGGACGTACGATGGCGACGGATCCGTCCTCAAGGTCGTAGCGGAGAACGTTGGCTCCGGGGAGACCTGTGGAAGCGGTGTCTTTGTAATCCGTGGCTTTTACCACTTTCACTCCGCCCAGATCTACAGGAGGCTTATCACGGAAATCCTGCATGATGCCTGCCATCTTATCCATACCGGTAAGTCCCGGGAATTCAAAGCTGTCCACCTTGTTCAGATAGCGGCCGTACTCCGCGTAGATCTCTTCCAGACGCTGTTTGATGGAGCTGCCCGTGCTGCGGTAATATGCAGCCATCTCGCAGATGAGCATAGCACCGATCACCGCGTCTTTATCACGTACATAGGGGCCGGCCAGATAACCGTAGCTCTCCTCGAAACCGAAGATGAAGCGTTCCACTTCCCCGTCAGCTTCCAGCTGTGCGATCTGATCGCCGATCCACTTGAAACCGGTCAGGGTGTTGCGCATTTCCACACCGTAATGTTCGGCAATGGCATCGGCAAGGGGGGTGGAAACGATGGATTTTACTGCCACGGGATTCTTCGGCATGGTACCTTTTTCAATACGTCCTGCGCAGATGTAATCCAGCAGGAGGGCGCCCATCTCGTTGCCGCTTACCAGTTCATAGGATCCGTCCGGACATTTCATGGCGATACCGACACGGTCCGCGTCGGGGTCGGTAGCCAGCATGAGATCAGCACCGGTTTCCTGAGCCAGTTCAAGACCGGATTTCAGGGCCTCGAAGATCTCCGGGTTAGGGTAGGAACATGTGGTGAAGTATCCGTTGGGATATTCCTGATCGGGAACGATGGTGATGTCTGTGATCCCGATATCATCAAGGACTTTGGTAACCGGAACCAGGCCGGAACCGTTCAGAGGGCTGTATACCAGTTTGAGGCCGGCTGTCTTGCAGAGACCCGGACGTACCTGGCAGGCTTCGATGGCTTCATAGAAAGCTGCCTTACAGTCATCTCCCACGAAGCGGATCAATCCCTTTTCCACGCCCTCAGCGAAGGAGATCCGTTTTGCTCCGGTAAGCACGTCTGTTTTCTGGATCTCAGCATATACGATGGCTGCAGCATCATCGGTCATCTGACATCCGTCGGGGCCGTAAGCCTTATAGCCGTTATATTTTGCGGGATTATGGGAAGCGGTGACCATGATGCCGGCATTGCATTTATAATAGCGTGTAGCGAAGGATAATGCCGGAACGGGCATCAGAGCGTCGTAGATCCGGACGCCGATTCCGTTGGCGGCCAGGACGCCTGCGGCTTCCTTGGCAAAGATATCACTCTTAAGACGGCTGTCATAGCTGATGGCAACGGTCTGGGAACCGCCCTGTGTCTTAACCCAGCTGGCAAGACCCTGAGTAGCCTGACGTACCACATGGATGTTCATCCGGTTTGTTCCCGCTCCGAGAACCCCCCGCAGGCCTGCGGTACCGAACTTCAGTGATACGGCAAAACGGTCTTTGATCTCATCATCCTGATCTGCGATCCTCATGAGCTCAGGCTTGAGGTCGCAATCCTCAAGATCAGCAGCCAGCCAGCGCTTGTATTCTTCTTTATACATTTGACTTCTCCTTTCAAGGGTTTTCCTTTTATATTATATTTGTCTTGTTTTACCTTTTAAGAATAGCATAAGGAAAAAGCAGTTGCAAGCAAAGCTAATTCCGTTTTTTCGGCTGTGTGGCAGGAGGTGCCGGTACTGCCGGTGCCGTCGGCGGGACAGTGTTGGCAGGCGGGGTGGCGGGGGTGCCGTCGGGATTGGTGGCCGTTGCTGCCTCCTGTTTTTTCTTCTCCTCCTCGAACCATTTATCTGTGTGTATATTACACTTGTTTTTCTCATTGTTGAGATCAAAGTTCACACAGTATGGGGAGTCTGCCGTGGTGCCTTTTGATCCTGCGGGACGTTTCCGGAAGATCTTGGTGTAGAGACCCTCCTTGGGACAGTGGGTCTGGGCCGGCTTTTTGGAATCCTTGCAGTACTTGAGAGTAATGTGGGCATCACAGCTGTCCTTGGGCACTGTGCCCTTGGCAAAGAATTCTTTCCGGGTCATATTTTTTTCCGGATCATTGCTGCAGACTTTTTCCATGGGGACTTTACCTGACTTGGCGCAGATGTTGGCGGTCACGATATCACCGCATGGGTCGAACTGCTTGCGGATCTGCTGACCGGATTCGCCGATGATCCGGTTCATGATCTTGGCCCAGATCTCTTTATGGTAATCCAGTCCCGAACCAAAATCGGTGTTGTAGTCATAACCGGTCCATATGGAGGCGGTATAGTAGGGAGTGTAGCCGCAGAACCAGTAATCGTAGTTGTTTGAGGTGGTGCCGGTCTTGCCAGCCACGGCCATATCCGTAGCCAGTTTGGCTTCTTTTCCGGTACCCTTTTTTACCACATCGGTCATGGCGGAGGTCAGCAGCCATGCTGTGCTTTCCTTCATTACCCTGTTTGATTCAGGACTGTTTTCCAGCAGCACATTTCCCTCATTGTCCAGGACCTTGGTATAGAGAATGGGAGAGGTGTAGGTTCCCTTGTTGGCGATGGAGGCAAAGGCGGCGGTGAGCTGCAGGTTGGTGACACCGTCGGTGATTCCTCCAAGAGCCAGGGACTGATTGATATCGCTTTCAAAAGTGCCGCCTGAGGTTCGGTTCTGTACAAGGGTGGTAAAGCCCAGGGTCTGCAGATAATTAAATCCCATCTGGGGAGTCAGGTCGGTGATCGCTTTCACCGCGATGACATTATCCGATTCAATGATGGCATCCCTGATGGTCAGAAGACCGCCGTAGGTTCTCTCGGCATTGCGGACGCTGGTGCCGTTTTCGTACTGATAAGGGGCGTCGTCGTAGACCGTGGCCAGAGTCATCCGACCGGTGTCGATCCCCGGTGCGTAGGTTGAGAGGATCTTGAAGGTTGAACCCGGCTGTCTTGTGACGTGGGTCGCGCGGTTTAAGGACAGGTCATCCTGTTTCTCTCCCCGGCCGCCCACAAGAACCTTCACCTGACCGGTTGCCTGGTCCATGAGGACGTAGGACAACTGAGGCTGAAGAGAGTAGTTGACCTTCTCCGAGATGACGGTGTCGCCCTCCTTCAGGAGGGAATTCCGGTAAGTTTCCACTGCCGCATTCATCTTGTCCAGAGAGGAATAGATGGCTTTGTAGCCTTTCTTCTTCTTGGTCTTCCGGAAATATTTTTTTAGACTGTTTGTATTATATGAAGCGGTTTCTCCGTTGGCATTTTTGATTTCCAGGGAATACTCCAGGGCAAATTTGGTCTTTACCGGGTAATTGTCCGGATTGTTGATGATCTCATCCGCGGCCCTCTGCATGGTACTGTCCTGGGTGGAGTAGATCTGCAGGCCCCCGCGGTAGACCATCTCGTAAGCCTGCTCCTGAGTGTAGCCTGCTCTGGTCTGCAGATCATCCACGATCTGCACGATGAGCGCGTCGGTAAAATAGGAGTAGGTGGTCGTCTTCTGATTGCCGGAACGGTATTCGGAGATACGCTGGTAAACCGTGTCGTCCGCCAGGGCTTCCTGGTAGGCTTCACTGTTGATAAAGCCCAGGTCCA
>CACZOS010000019.1 GCA_902782815.1 uncultured Lachnospiraceae bacterium
ATTAAATCCATTGATCCGTCCGTTTTCCATCACCAGGATACGGTCGGCATCCTGGACACTGGATATACGCTGGGAGATGATGAGCTTGGTAACATTGGGAATCTCTTCCCGGAAAGCTTTTCTGATCCTGGCGTCCGTGGAAGTATCCACGGCGCTGGTGGAATCATCCAGGATCAGTATCCTGGGTTCTTTCAGGAGAGCTCTGGCTATACAGAGCCTCTGTTTCTGGCCGCCGGAGACATTGCTTCCTCCCTGCTCGATATAGGTATCATAGCCGTCGGGAAGTTTGTCGATAAATTCATCGGCACAGGCAAGTCTGCAGGCCCGGATACACTCCTCCCTGCCGGCGTCTTTGTTTCCCCAACGCAGATTTTCCAGGATGGTGCCGGAGAAAAGGACATTTTTCTGGAGGACTACGGAAACCTTATTCCTCAGGGTCTCAATATCATATTCTTTTACATCATGGCCGCCCACCTTCAGACTTCCTTCCGATACATCATAAAGCCGGCTGATGAGATTGACCAGACTGGATTTGGAGCTTCCGGTCCCGCCGATAATCCCGATGGTCTCCCCTGAACGGATCGTCAGGCTGATGTCGTTCAACACGGGATTTTCGCTCTTCTCATTATAGCGGAAGCTGACATGATCAAAAATGATCTCCCCGTTTTCCACTTCGTAAAGGGGATTTTCGGGATTCACGATATCCGGCTCCTCGGTGAGCACCTCGCAGATACGCTCGGCACTGGCCTGGCTGATGGTCAGCATGACAAAGACCAGGGACAGCATCATCAGGTTCATGAGAATGTTCATACAGTAGGTGAGGAGCATCATAAGCTCACCTGTGGTAAGGAGGTTCTGAATGATCATCCTGGCACCCATCCAGCTGATCAGCAGCATGCAGCTGTAGATGGCAAGCATCATCACGGGTGCATTGACGGCCACGATACGCTCGGCGGTACAGGCGATCCGGTAAAGTCCGTCAGCAGCCTTCTCAAATTTCGTTTTTTCGTAATCTTCCCTCACATAGGCCTTGACCACACGGATGGCGGAAACATTTTCCTGGACACTGGCATTAAGTTCATCATATTTCCGGAACATTCTCGGAAAGTATTTCATGGCGTTTGCCACAATGATCCCAAGGACCGTTCCCAGAATAATGACTGCCACCAGATAGATGCTGGCAAGACGGGCATTGACATAAAAGGACATGGCCATGGCGCAGATGAGACTTAATGGCGCGCGGAAACACATCCTGAGGATCATCTGATAGGCATTCTGGATGTTGGTCACATCCGTGGTCATACGGGTCACCAGGCTGGCGGAACTGAAATGGTCAATATTGGAAAAAGAGAAGGTCTGTATCCGTTCAAACATGGATCTGCGGAGATTTTTTGCGAATCCAGCGGATGCCTTGGCTCCGAACACACCGCCCATTATACCGCAGAACAAACCGAATAATGCGGCGATGATCATAAAGATTCCGATGAGTACAATGTGATTGATATTTCCTTTATCCACACCGTCATCAATGATGGATGCCATCATAAGGGGAATGATCATCTCCATGATGACTTCCAGAATCATAAACAGGGGGGTGAGAAAGGAATCTTTCTTATACTCTCCCACCTGAGCTGCCAGTGTTTTTACCATGGTGGTCTCTCCTCTTTTTGTCACTTTCGGACAAAACGTTGCAAGGCAGATTCTCTCAAAAGAGTATCTGCCTGTGTTGTTCTCCTTAAGGATTCCTCTCGGGACGGAGAGGGCCCTTGTTATCTCTGATGGGATTCCCTGTACTCTCTGATCATATCCTCATGATCAAAATAGTTGATCTTCATGGCTGCCCTCACTTCCCTGAGAGTCTCGGCAGCTGCCTTCTCGGCGGTTTCGCTGCCCTTCTTCAGGATCTCATAGACAGCCGTGAGATCATTCTCCCATTGTTTTCTTCTCTCACGTATGGGGGCCAGTTCGGCCTGAAGTACCTTGTTCAGGAACTTCTTTACCTTCACATCACCCAGGCCTCCCCGTTTATAATGGTCTTTCAGCTCTTCAAGGTCACGGTATTCCGGCCAGAACTCGCTGAAGTGTTCCGGTCTGCTGAAAGCGTCCAGGTAAGTGAAGACCGTATTTCCCTCGATATGTCCCGGATCCTCAACACGCAG
>CACZOS010000020.1 GCA_902782815.1 uncultured Lachnospiraceae bacterium
AAATCAAAAGATTTTCAATAATCTTATGAGGGTCAATGAACATGGAATCGATATTTATCTCCGCTGTCCCATTATTCCCGGAATGACTGATAATTATTCCAATATCCACGGGATCTGTGAGATTGCCAAAAAGATCAAATGCCTGAAAAGTGTTGATATCTTCCCGGTTCATCATCTGGGTAAAGCAAGATATGACATGATCGGAATGGAATATCCTATCGATTCTGAATTAAAACTTAGCAAGGAGAGACAGGAAGAGATTGTAAATATCATAAAATCCTATGACCTTCCTGTGAAAGTAATAGGATGAATCTGAAGAAGAGAAGATAACCGGACAAGTGGTTATCTTCTTATTTCTCTTATTTCAGGGAACGCCGGAAAGTCTGAGGTTTTGACATGACAGCATTATTGTTGAATTCAGAATTTTCTACAGAATACCTGCAAATTCGTAATATTGCTATTTAAAGAATACTTGCCAGGTATGAAAATGTTTGCTATACTTATTATAGAATGTTGTACATTCTATTTTTCAAAAAGGGTATAATTGAAAGGTGATTTTATGAATATCAACAAACTATTTGCTGATCTCCCCAAAGGTTCTATTTCAGAGATCATTATGCAAAGAATAACGGATGCTCTGATTGACGGGGAACTGAAACCCGGTGATAAGATTCCCACAGAGATGGAATTCAGCGAGAATCTTGGCGTCAGCAGAAATGCTGTAAGAGAAGCCATCAAAATGCTTGTAGCCTTTGGCGTTCTGGAAATCCGCAGATCTGAAGGAACATTTGTAGTTAAAGACTATAACAATAAGATGCTGGACCCTCTGGTATATGGTCTGATTCTTTCTGAGCATTCCATGGAAGAGCTGCTGGAGTTCAAGATTGGTATTGCCTGTACCATTTTGTACCTAGCTATGGCTAATGCTTCTGACGAAGAGCTGGCCCGCCTCCGGGAATATGGTGAAACATTTAAAAAAGTGATGAATGACGATTCTGCTGACCTTAATGCTAAGTATTCAGCCAGCTTAAAATACAATGAATTTCTGAGTGATATAACTCACAACAGAATGCAGGTGGAATTGGATGTTGTTGTCCATAAACTGGCTAAGTTCACACGTTCCAAATCCATATCAGTATCGGTTGAAAGAGGGATGGTCAACGCACTTCCGGATAATTATCTGGAGGAAGTTTCTATTCTGGAGAATCGTGATAAAAGTGCAATCATACCTTTTATCGACAAAAGATTGAACTTATGGCGGGAGCTATTATTATAGGCGGTTCCCGCTTATAATAATAGCTATTAATGTACTACAAAGTACATACTACACATAGAGGTTTTTGATTATGAGTCTTCAAGATAAATTGAATAAAAAAACAATATCAAGAATGATTATTGACCGGATCACTCAGGCTATGATCAGGGGAGATCTGAAACCGGGAGATAAACTCCCCACAGATATAGAACTGGCCTCGGCCATAGGAGTGGGGAGGAATTCTGTTCGCGAAGCCATCAAGATAATGGAAGCCTTTGGAATTGTTGAGATTCGAAGGGGAGACGGAATCTACATCGTTTCAGAATATCATGACGGGATTGTAGATCCCCTCCTGTACGGTGTCATACTGGACAATTCGGAGACAGAAGATTTGGGAACCTTCCGGCTGGTTTATTTTCAATCGGTTCTTTTATACGGACTGGATTTGTTCTCTGAAGATAATATCTCTGATCTCAAGCAGTATGTTTCGGATCTGGGCCGGTATATAGAAGTCAGCGATCATCCTGAAGGCGAGTCCATCTACAGGATGTCCCTGAAAATTGAAAACTACATTGCCGGTGTCAGCAACAACAAATTGATGATTCATATGGAAGAGTTTCTGGATAAGATCTGCAGTTATGACAGATTGAAAAAATACGATACTATTCTTTCGGCAGGAGATGCAGAACGCATTTTCCATGAATATGAGTCACTGGTGACTTTGATTGAAAGAAGAGACCGCAAAGGCATACAGTCCTTTTTTGACATGAAGAGGGATGAATAAAACCATGGTTGATTAAGATAATAATCATAAGCGCAATAGTTGAGAGGGAAGTATGAGAATGTCATTTAACAGGATTATAGCTTTATATTTCAGTCCCTCCGGGAAGACCGAACAGGTAGTGACAGAAGTGGGAGAGTACTTGTCCCACACTCTGGGAATTGATTTGAAATGCATCGATGTCACTGCTCCATCTATGAGAGAAAAGGAGATATACATGGAGCCTGATCAGCTGGTTCTGGTCGGTTTCCCCACCTATGCCGGCAGGCTGCCCAATAAGATTCTTCCGTTTATCCGGGAAAAACTTCATTCGGAACAGACACCGACTATAGCCTTGGTGACCTTCGGGAACCGGAATTATGACAGTTCACTTACCGAGCTGAATGAAGAACTGCTGAATAACGGATTCCGTGTATTTGCTGCCGGTGCTGTTGCCTGTCAACATGCTTTCACGGAGAAAATCGCCGGTGGAAGACCTGACGAACGGGACCGGAAAGCACTTCGGGATTTTGCGGCAGCCTGTAAAGAAAAACTTCAATCAGTTCATGAGGCAGATGAACTGGATCCGCCGTTGATCAGAGGGGGAAAGCCTGTAGGACCTTATTACAAACCTCTTGGTCTCGATGGCAAACCGGCATTTTTCCTCAAAGCCAAGCCGCTAACCCATCCGGATTTATGCAGCCGTTGCGGGCTCTGTGCCCTTGTCTGCCCAATGGGGGCTATCGACAAAAATGATGCATCCCTGATCACCGGAACCTGTATTAAATGCCAGGCATGTATTAAAAAGTGTCCCAATCATGCCAAATATTTTGATGACCCTGCTTTCCTGTCACATGTTGCTATGCTGGAAAAAAACTATACCGGAAGAGCCGAACCGGAATTCTTCATTGGCTGATTCTTTTCATTTTTTGACAGGAGAGTTTTTGACATACTAAGGAGGTATATATGAACAAGAATTATGATTTTCACTTTACAGTGCCGCAGGATATTGAGTTTGGTCCGGGAAGTCTGGGAAAACTTCCGGAGTTCCTGAAAAAGAATAAGTCAGAACATGTATTTCTTATATCGGATCATGGTCTGGAAGCCATAGGTCTGGTGAAAAAAGTGGAAGATATCATTAAAGATGCCGGAATCCGGGTAAATTCTTATCTTGACGTTAAACCAAATCCCAGCGTCGTTATAGTGGAGGAGGCTGAGCGGGCTTTTAAAGAAAGCGGAGCTACATCGATTATTGCCCTGGGCGGCGGCAGTCCCATGGATGTTGCGAAAGCAGTCGGCGTTTTAGCTGTTTATGGCGGAAAGATTACAGAGTATGAGGGAGCTCATCTGGTTCCCGGTCCCATCATTCCCATAATCGCTATCCCGACCACTGCCGGGACCGGCAGTGAAGTAACAGCTTTTTCTGTGATTACAGATGAGGCCAGAAATTACAAGCTGACAGTATTCAGCTATGAACTTCTGCCAAAATATGCGATTCTGGATCCGGAGTTGATTGAGACAGCACCTGCTCATATTGCCGCAGCCTGTGGAATCGATGCCCTGATTCATGCGATGGAGGCTTATGTATCCACGATAGCAACCCCCTTCTCGGATGCTATGGCAGAGAAGGCGATCGAGTTGATTGGTGCCAATATCCGAAGGTTTGTCGCCAACCGTAAGGACAGGGAGGCAGCATGTGCCATGATGACCGGAAGCAACTTTGCGGGAATTGCCTTTGCCTGGGCCAGAACCGGTAATGTCCATGCCATGAGCCACCCGGTCAGTGCTTTCTTTGGAGTTCCTCATGGTGTGGCAAATGCAATTCTGCTTCCTACTATTGTGGAATACAACGCCATAGCAGATCATGGAAAGTATGAGAGAATCTATAATTATATATCTGAGGAAAGAGAAGCGGTAAAGAATTTCAGACCCGGAATGCTTGTTGATGCGATTCGTAAGCTGAACAAGGATCTGGGAATTCCGTCCGGCTTGTCTCAGGCAGGAGTGACGGAAGACAAGATTCCTCAAATGGCTCAGGATGCCATGAAGAGTGGTAATATTGCCGTAAATCCCCGCAGCTCAACAATCGATGATATCATTGATTTGTATCATAGAGCTATGTAATTTTCTGTTCTGCATAATCAAAAATGGCCGCCGCATTTTAATGC
>CACZOS010000021.1 GCA_902782815.1 uncultured Lachnospiraceae bacterium
ATGTGCTGCCTGAAAAATGAGCAGTACACCTACGAGTATCTCAACAGCAAGCTGCCCAATGTGAAGGATGAGGTATCCATCATCGGCGGCGGCAAGGGAACTGTGCACAGTATTAACGTGCTTCGTCAGACCGTCAAACTCATTATCACCGATGATAAGGATGAGAAGGAGATCGTGGAATACCCCATCTCCGCCCTGAATATCCGGCAGAAAAAGAGGAAAGAAAAGATCAAGGTCGACAATGAGCTGAAAAAACTGGAAGCTCTGGAGAAAAAGGAAGGCCGGTCCAAGTTATAAAAAGGAGGATCCCCGTGGATCAATTTGCACCGGAGCCGGGTGAACGGCTGGACGATTTACAGATCAAAGGATACCGGATCTTCCAGAAAAAGGAGGGCTTCTGTTTCGGGATGGATGCCGTCCTTTTGTCCGACTATGCCCGGATCAGGAAAAACGCTGAAGTGATGGATCTGTGCAGCGGAACAGGGATCATTCCCATTCTTCTGGAAGCGAAGTATCCCTTAAAGCATGTGACCGGACTGGAATATCAGGAGGAGTATGTGAAGATGGCCCGGCGGAGCATCGCTCTGAACGGGCAGGAGGAAAAAATCGGAATGGTTTGCGGGGATGTGAAGGATGTGCGGGAGAATTATCCTCAGGATTCCTTCGATTATGTCACCTGCAATCCCCCCTATGTGACAGGGGACCACGGTCTGACCAATCCATCCTTTGACCTTGCCATCGCCCGTCATGAGATCCTGTGTTCTCTGGAGGATGTGGTGTCCTCCTCGGCCTGGCTTCTCAAAGCAGGGGGACATATGGTCATGGTCCACCGCCCCTACCGGCTGGCGGAGATCATCAGCACATTGAAAGAGGCCAGACTTGAGCCTAAACGAATGCGGCTGGTCTACCCTTATGTGGATAAGGAGCCCAATATGGTGCTGATCGATGCAGTGAAAGGAGGAAGGCAGCGGATCACCGTTGATCCTCCTTTGATCGTTTATAAGGAAGACGGAAGCTATACGGAGGAGATTTACCGGATCTACGGTATGGACGGAAATCCCTGATGCGGGGGAGGGAGAAAGAGATGAGCGGGACATTATATCTGTGCGCAACCCCCATCGGCAATCTGGAGGATATCACCTTCCGGGTGCTGAGGACGTTAAAAGAAGTGGATATGATCGCGGCGGAGGATACCAGGAACAGTATCAAACTGCTGAATCATTTTGAGATAAAAACCAGGATGACCAGCTACCACGAGTACAACAAGTATGACAAGGCGGCGTATCTTGTGGAAAAGCTCAGGTCAGGGATGAATATCGCCCTAATCACCGACGCGGGAACCCCCGGGATTTCCGATCCCGGAGAGGAACTGGTCAGACAGTGCCATGCCGCCGGAATACCGGTTACTTCCCTGCCGGGAGCCTGCGCCGGGATCACGGCCCTGACCATGTCGGGACAGGCTACCGGGCGATTTGTCTTCGAGGCTTTTCTTCCCTATGAGAAAAAGGAGAGGAAGCAGATCCTTGAGCAGCTTGCGGGGGAGACCAGGACCATGGTCCTCTATGAGGCTCCCCACCGGCTGAAAAAGACCCTGAAGGAGCTGCGGGAGAGCCTGGGGAACCGGGAGCTTACGGTCTGCAAGGAACTGACCAAGATCCATGAGAAGAGTCTGCGGGGCAATCTTGATGAGATCATTGCCTTCTACGGGGAAAACCAGCCCCGGGGGGAGTATGTTCTGGTAATCGCGGGAAAGAAACCGGAGGAGATTCGGGAGGAAGAACAAAGAAGCTGGAATGAACTGTCTTTGGAAGAACATATGGACCTGTATGAGAAACAGGGGACCGACCGGAAGACGGCCATGAAGATGGTGGCCAGGGACAGGGGGATCAGCAGGCGGGAGGTCTACCGGCTGCTGCTGGACAAAGAAGAAGAGTGAAACCGGCGAAAAAGCCGGTTCCAAAAAAGTAAAGATCAAAGAGGATAATCGAAAAAAGCACAAAAAAAAGAGTTTGTTCTTCACAAACTCTTTCTTTTCCTTACAGAAGATAATCCGGTAATGCAACACCAAAACCATGATGAGTGGTAGCGATGTGCTCTAAGGTGATGTGTTCGATGCCGATCTTGTTTAATGACATATGATTCATAGCGTACCTCCCTATTTGGCTATTTTTTTATATGATATCAAATTAATTATTTTTTGTATAGGTGCTTTTATACTCTTTTAGGAAAAAATGTAGTCATGGATACCGTATTTTTCAGACAGAGTATTTTGTGTTAAGGGGGAAGAAATAATGGAATTTTTTGATATCCGAAATCCCGACGGGACGATCACCGGGGAGATCAAGGAGAGGAGCCTGGTCCACAGGGACGGTGACCTTCACGGCACAGTCCATATCTTTATCCTGAGAAGAAAAGAAGGGGTTCCGGAGCTTCTGCTGCAGAAGAGGACCATGGATAAGGACGCCTTTCCCGGCTGTTATGATGTGTCCGCAGCCGGCCACATCAGCGCCGGCCAGGATTATCCGGAAGCGGCCGTCAGGGAGCTGGAGGAGGAGCTGGGCCTTCATGCGGAGGAGGAAGACCTTCATTTTATCGGATATATCGAAGGGTATGACGAGGAGATTTTTCATGGGAAGCCTTTCCGCAACCATGAACTGATCGGCGTCTATCTCTATCTGAAGGATGTGAGGACGGAAGACCTCATCCTCCAGGAGGAGGAAGTGGATGAAGTGTGCTGGATGCCCTTCTCCCTCTGCCTGGAAAAAGCGGAGCAGAAAGCCGAAGGCTATTGCCTTTTTCCCGAGGAATTTGCCATGGTCATCCCCTTTGTGTCCGGAGAACAGAGGCTTATCTGAACTATTCACCGAAAAAGGAAGAATAAAGCATGAAAAAGGAAGAATTTTTTCGAAAATACAGGGAACAGATCCTCTATCTTTTCTTTGGGGGACTGACTACTGTCCTTAGTATCAGTCTTTTCTGGCTCTTTACCGGACCTTTATCCATGGATCCCCTGATCGCAAACGTGATCGACTGGGTCGCCTGTGTGCTTTTCGCCTACCTGACCAACAGGACATGGGTATTTAAAAGTGGCACAAATGAACCGGGAGGGGTCATAAAAGAGATGTCTGCATTTTTCCTGGGACGGGTCGGAACCCTGCTGATGGAAGAGATCGTCCTCTGGATAGGCATCAGTCTGCTGAAGATCCATCCTCTTCCGGTGAAGATCGCCGGCCAGGTCCTGGTGGTCATCGGCAACTATGTCATCAGCAAGTGGTTTGTCTTCCGAAAGGAGGAAAAACAGGAATAAAAATGCCGTCGGTCTGACCTGACGTTTATTCGTCCATGGTCTTAGGCCGGCGGCATATTTTTTCCTATACATTATCAGGCTCAGAAAATGATCTCATCCAGCGCATCCAGGCAGGCGGCGCTTTCAAACACCTCGTCCTTCTCCAGGGTCATACTCTCCGCAATGATCCTCACCATCTCCATAAAGTGGGGATCCATCTGCTCTAAAGTAGGATATTTGAGGAAGAGGTAGAGCAGCTTCTTGATCCATTCCATCCCCTTGTATTTGAAGATCTGGTTGGTCAGGATATCCTCAACCTGGTAGGGAAGGATCTGCAGCCAGATACTGATCCGGGACAGAAGGTGCATGGTAAAGTAGATCTGGCGGGAACTGCCGTACTCCGCGGTGTTGGTGTAGTGTTCCGCGTAGTAGAGCATATTCTTCAGGGTCTCCTCCTCCATGATCTGAATCTTCCTGGGAGTGGGATCAAATTTGAGACGTACACCGTGACGGTGTTTCAGATACGCCCCGTATCCCCGGCGCTCCGCATGGTATTCTGACCAGTTCTGGAAGAGGACGGTCTCCTGGTTGGTGAAGAGCTCCCGGTAGGATTTAAGATTATGGATCCGGGCATACTCCTTGTAATCCACATAGTGGGTCAGCTCATGGAACATGAGGCGGTACAGCTCCGCTTCACTCACCCTCAGAAGATAGGGCTTCTTAAAAATGAGAGTGAAGGGTTCGTCCATGGACTTGGGGTACTTCATGCAGGCGGCCACATGGTTCCAGTTGGCCCGGGCGGCTGCCTCACTCAGCGTGCGGATATCGCTCTCGGTGAAACCGTACTTCTTCTGGCAGCTGTACATATCATCCGTCACAATGATCTGCAGATCATTGTCCCTGATCCCGAAGTAATTCATATATGAAGTTTTGATCTTGTTCAGTTTTTCATGGATCATGACTTCATCTCCCCTGCGGACTGCATAGTAATCTAATTTACCATCTTTATCTTATCACAAATCAGACCGGCAGTCAAAATACCATTCCTATCAATTTTTGGTAAAATCCGATGATAATCTTGCTGAGAGAGACGGAAGAAAATCCGTTTCCATAACAAAAAAGTGTCCTGGTGCCTTTCCTGTTCCGGGGGTCAGGAGAGAAAATATTTCCCTGCATCCTGCCGGACAGATTTTTTAAGCCGGTTGCTGTGGGCGGCGGCATGGATAAAGTCCTCCACCTCCAGATTCTGTCTGGAGACAAGAGCGGCATAGGAAAAAGCCATCTCCAGGATGGAGAGGGGAAGCTCCGGCCAGTGGGTCCTCAGGTCTTCGGGCTGATTTTCAGGTGAGGAGATATCCAGCAGGGAGGAGAGGAGGGCCCGGGTTTTCCCCGGGCCAAAGGGGTTATTCACTTTGGTCTGTATGGAGAAAGCGGGTATGGTTCCCTCCAGAATCTTCATGCACAGATCCCGGTCCGGCTCCTCGATATGGATAGGATAAAAGCGTCTGGACAGGGCCTGGTCATATTTGATAAAGCGGTGGTATTCCGCGGAGGTGGTGGCGCCGATCAGCTTGATCTCCCCCCGGTCGATATAGGGTTTTAGCATGTTGGAGAGATCGTTATTGGAGCTTTCCGTTGAACCTGCGCCTACGATGGTATGGATTTCGTCGATAAAGAGAATGACATCAGGATATCTGGCCAGTTCGTCCATGAGTTTTCTCATTCTCTCCTCCATCTCTCCCACATATTTGGTGCCGCTCAGCAGGGAGGTGGTGGTGAGCTTGAAGATTTTTTTCCCCTTAAGAAGATCGGGGACATTTCCCTTTTGGAGGGCATAGGCCAGCCCTTCCGCGACGGACGTTTTTCCCACGCCGGCTTCACCGATGAGGATGGGGGATTTTCTGGGGGAGATGAGAATGAGGGAAAGGTCCCGGATCTCCTCCTCCCTGCCTATGGCCGGATCAGCCAGATAGGTCCGGGTATTCATATTTTCGGCATAGTGATTGAGAAAATCGCTGTCAATCTCCTGACTCTTTGTCTCTCCGTAATTACGGGCTGACTCCCCGGTTTCGGAGGAGGGTATATTGATATGGATCATCCGGTCAGCCAGGAGAGTGGGCAGAGTTTCCCCGGTCCAGGGGATCAGGTCTGTCTGATTGAGGAAAAAAGCCTTCTCCCGGGAAAGATACTCTTCAAGATCTTTCAGTGAGGCCTCGGGCTTCATGAACTCTGCCAGGGTAGACAGGAGCAGACCGCGGATAACCTGTTCGTCTGTCAGGGAGATCTCACGGTAAAACAGCCCCTGGCGGGCGATGGCGGAGATCAGGGGAAGCCGGGGCTCCGGGGATTTCAGCATCATTCCATAGAAATCCTTCAGGGTCCGGTCCAGGATATCCTGGCAGCTGAAGACGGACTTCATGGCGGTCAGGGTAGAGAAATAGGTCTCATAATAGGGGGTTTTCAGGGTGTTCAGCATCCCGATGGTCTCTGCCAGATAGATTTCCTCCTGAAAACCGGGCAGGGACAGTTCAAGATCCTTTAAGGCAATGCAGTCTTTAAAATAACGGCGGTTAAGATCTGTTTCCTCCGGGAAGGAGAGCTGATGCCGCTCATTCACCAGATTCTCCAGGAAGGACAGATAGAGGCGGGGATCCCCGAACTCCTCCACCTGGCGGGGGGACAGGAAAGAAGAGCGTATGGCGATCATCTCCGGGGAGAGTATATCCCCCTCCTTTATAAACAATTCATTGGCCTTTGCAAGGGTTTCTTTGAGAGAATACGGGGTGTAATTCATGGCGGCTCCTTTATCAGATAAATACTGTTAATTCACTTTTTGACTCTTGTATCATAATATAATAGGAGAAATAAAAGCACAACGGGAAATAAACGCAGGGAGTTCCGCATTTCCTTTTTATAGAGAAAAGGATCCGGATGAGGATTGAATTCTTACGATTTCTATAAATTTCTGACAAAAGCTTAAAAAAATCGTAAGATTTACTTGCGGGAATCCTTTTTATTGGTTATCATATAAGAACAACGTCAGAATGCTATGATCATAAGGAAATGAAAGTGATGAAAGGAATCCGAATCCTTATCCTGAGCAGAGAGGAGTCCACCTGTCTGGAGATGTCATCTTATTTTCGGGAGAAAAAGTACAGTGTGATCTGGTGTACGGATTACGACCAGGCGGAAAGACTGATCAGTGACGAAAAGCACCGCCCTGATCTGTTTATATTTGACCTGGATATTCCCTCCGGGACAGAGTACGATGTGATGCGGTTCGTCCAAAGCTATCCGGAGGTCCGTACGGTCATCCTGTCCGGTGATGACCGGCTGAAGAGCCAGCTTTATGCCTATTCTCTGGAGATTGATGATTATATGGTCAGACCGGTACACCTTGCTTTGCTGGAAGCTCATCTTGAGGCCATCATTCGCAGGGAGATCAGGAATGATTCCACGTCAAAAACCGTGGGAGCACTGACGGTAGATTATGACAGTAACCGGATATATCTGGAAAATGAACCGCTGATCCTGACGGCCAAGGAATTTGCCCTGCTGGAATATTTTATCCGGCACAGGGGAATGATCCTTTCCCGGGATAAGATCCTGGACTCCGTCTGGGGATTTGATTATGTGGGTGGATATCGCAGCGTGGATACACTGGTTAAAAAGCTGCGGGCCAAGCTCACCGGTAAATATCCCTATATCCGGACCGTATATGGAGTAGGATATTGTTTTGATCTGTAAAGAGGAGAAAAAAGGATGAAAGAACTCAGAAAAATGATCGTTGTACTGCTTGCCGTACTGATGATCGGCGGTCTGTGCATTCCTCAGACAGAGGCGGAGGCAGCTTCCACCGTCAAGATCGTCTATAAGAACAAGACAAAGAAGTACAGCAGAAAGAAGAACTCTGTTTACATCAACGGGAAGAAAAAAGGAATCAGCAAGGTTCCCACCTTCTATAAGGAAGGCTGCTATGTAGGCCCTGCCTCCACCATCTTCAAGACCAAGGGACTCGGGGTGACCTACAAGGATAAAAGCCACAAGACCCTGACCCTGACCTGCAATAATCATCAGGTGGTGATGACCAACGGTAAGGTGAATGCCCTGGTGGACGGCAAGGAAGTGGTCTGGGACACCGCCCCCATCTACGCCAAATATAAAAGCAGCGGGCAGAAGAGGTGGATCGTCCCGTTGAAGGATGTTTCCCTGGCCCTGGGACTGGGATATAAAGTGGCTAAAAATGTAGTCTGGATTGCCAAGGCTCCGGAACCGGCGCCCGCAGCCCCGGCCACCAAATCCAAAGTGGTGGTGGTGCTGGATGCCGGGCACGGGGGTTCGGACAGCGGCGCTAAAGGGAACGGCAACTATGAGAAGACCATGACCCTCAAGATCCTTCTGGCGGCAAAGGCATATTTTGATAAGGATCCCAGATTCCAGGTTTACTATACCAGGACCGGAGATACCTATCCCAGCCTTGAGGACCGCTATAAACTGGCCAATAAGGTGAATGCGGATGTTTTCATCAGCATTCATATCAATTCCTTCAAAGCAACTTCAACAGGAACGGAGACTCTGCTCAGCAGGGACAGGAACGAGAAGACCAGGAAGGGAAATATCTCTTCCGCCGATCTGGCTCTGGTCATGCACAAGGGGGCGGTGGCGTCCACCGGATTTATGGACCGGGGACTGGTGAACCGGCCAAATCTTAAGGTGCTCAAATTCACCAATATGCCGGCCTGTCTGATCGAGTATGGATTTATTTCAAACCGTACGGAATGTATCAAGATGAATGCGGGTCTGAACAAATACGGAAAATCCCTCTATGATTCCCTTGTGGCTTTCATGAAGAGCAAGGGGAGGATTTCCTGAACCAGTGTATGTAAACCGATAAAGATTAAGGGACATCCCGGATTTCCGGGATGTCTTTTTTCTTCAGAAGATACGGAAAAAGAGGGAAACCGTCTGATTGCTCTTTAGGTGGGACTGTGATATAGTTCTGAATAAGGAGGCAGGGACAGGAAGGCTCTCTTTTCGGTTCCAGGCTGCAAAATTTTTCGAAAGGAAAAGAAGTATATGGAAAAATATCTTGGCCGCGCGCAGGAACTGCGCGCCATCGTAACCCCCCACTATAACTGTGCCCAGTCCGTTCTTCTTCCCTTCGCGGAGGTTTTCGGGATGAGTGAGGAGGATGTCATGCGTATTGCCGTTCATTTTGGAGCAGGTATGAAAATGGGGTCCGTATGCGGAGCGGTCACAGGAGGCCTGATGGCCCTGGGTCTGGCCGGTCTTGATTCGCCTCAGGCTGCCAACGCATTTTCCGGGAAAATCCGGGAAAACCACGGGGGACTGCTGGACTGCAAAGACCTTTTGAAGGTCAATGCCCGGCAGGGAGGGGATAAAAAAACCCATTGTGACGAGATGGTCTACGAGGCTGTACGGGCAGTGTATGACCTTTTGAAAGAAAACGGAAAGCTTCAGTAAAGGTCGTTCCCATA
>CACZOS010000022.1 GCA_902782815.1 uncultured Lachnospiraceae bacterium
AGAGCAGGACACTCAGAGCGCTTACCACATTTGGGGGAAGCACGTTTCCGGCGACCACGCCCAAAGCTGTTCCCAAAGCCCAGAAGCTTAAAGAACAGATGGCCAGCCCGTAATTGTAGAAGGGATTAAGTTTCCCCGGTACCGTGGAGGAGGCGGCGTAGATCTCATCTGTGATCCAGAATCCCACCATCAGGCGGTGTTTAAGACCGGTGTCCTCCGGCAGCTTCTGAGACAGGGAAACCGACATCAGAAGGTAGCGGGCTGAAACGATCAGGGTGATCACCGCCATGGTCAGATAGGAAGCCCCGGAAGCGATCACGGTAAAACCGGCATACTCCCCGGAGGAGGTATTGCAAAGAAGGCTTGTCAAAGCAGCCTGAAAAACGTTCAGGCCGGCTTTTTTGGCGCTGATCCCCAGGGCAAAGGCTACAGAGAAATAACCTGCCGCTATGGGGATCCCATGCTTCAGTCCCCTTCGGAACCAGAATAGGTTCTGTTCTCGATTCATCTTTCCATCCTCCTCAATCCTCCGGGACATCCATGGAGAGGTACTTTTCAAACCGGGAAAAACTCTCCCGGTCCGCGAATACCCACTCACCGTACTCTTTAAAGACAAGGATTCCCTTGTCTTCTTTATTATCTGCAGCAAAGGAATAAACAGCCTGTTTCCCGTCTTCGGACCCGGTCTCCGCCTGGTTTTCGCTGATCAGGCTCAGATCGGTCTTCCCGTCCGGGTTATCCCCGCCTGAAAGACGGAGGATCTGTCTGGAGTAATGCAGGAGGAGGGCTTCCCTGTTCCCGCTCTTATCCAGTTCCTTCAGGCTTTTCACGAAATTCATGACCTGGACATCGTCACCGTAATTGTTCCGGTACCATGCCGTGTGGGCGGCCGCTTTTTTCAGCACGGTTTTCCTTACGGAGGAATCCGGGGCCAGCCGGATCTCTTCCAGATTATCGGATCCTTCCAATGCCGAATCCCCTATGGTCTCCACTGTAGCGGGAATCTCAAGGGAAAGAAGCTTTTCATTTTCTGCCAGGCTGTAGTCAGCCAGTTCTTTTACCCCCTGGGGAACAGTCAGAGCAGATTCCCCACCCTTTTCCCGGGAGGATCCTTCGTAATAGAGAAGGACATCATCTTTGATCAGGAAAGGCTCTTCCTGCCCTTCCATCCAGGCTGTGGAGGCAAATGCCCGGGGCATGATCCATTCCAGCCGGTCGGGAAGATCCAGCTTCCTGAGCCTGCCGCAGCCGGAAAAGGCCTCTCTTCCGATACTCCGGATATCCTTTCCCATCTTTACCTCGGTAAGTTTCTCACAGCCGGCAAACATCCCGTCACTGATCCCGGTGATCCCGTCAGAGATCTCGATGGTTTTGATCTTGTCCCGGTAATCCTTCCAGGGAACCTGGCCCTGAGCGGGGTCCCCCTGGCCCTGCAGGCTTAAGAGACCGTTTCCGTCAAGACTGCAGAGGATATCCTGACCGCAGCTTACCTTGTCAAGATAACGGAAAAAGAAATGGTTCCAGGACCATCTCCCGGCAAGGACCAGACCGCATAAGATCACCAGGGCCGCCAGTTTGGAAAACAGTCTTCTCCCTCTCTTCTTCTTTCTCTTTGCTCCCGCCTTGCGGGTGTTTACCCGTTTCATGGTATAACTGCCATTCTTTAGTTTTTCCAGGTCATCCAGGAACTCCCGGGCACTTCTGTATCTTCTCCTGGGCTCATAGGCGCAGGCCTTGGTGATCAGATTGCGAAAAGCTTCTGATCCCTCTGCCGGAGCCGGCACCGGATCGGTACCCTCAAGTCTGGCACGAAAGGCCTTATCCCTGTCCTGGAAATAAAGGATGGGTTTTTTCATATCCACAAAGGGATCCTTGTCCCTGTTCATCAGAAGATAGAGCAGGATACCGACCCCGTAAAGGTCGGTGGACCGGCTGACGGTACCCTCCAGGTAAGTCTCCGGCGCGGTGTAGCGGAATGTTCCGCTGGACCCCAGAGACATGACCGTATCTTTTAAGAGACGGGCTATGCCGAAATCGGCCAGAACATATCTGCCGTCTTCTGTACAGAGTATATTTTCGGGTTTGATATCCCCGTGAACGATCCCCGCATCCTCAGCGGCCGTCAGTGCCCGGCAGAGGTCTTCGCCCAGCCCGATCACTTCCATCTCGGCAAGCCGGCCGGCCACCAGACGCTGTGCGGCAGGCTGCAGACAATCCATACGGACGAAGACGGAAAAACCGATTTCTTCCTGATGTTCAACCATATCCACCTCATGGATGGTAAGGATATGGTCCTGATCTTTCAGTTTCTGCGTCTCCCTCACCAGGTCCACACAGGACTGGGCAATGGTACGGAAACAGGCCTGGATCGCTTCATTTTTCACTTTCTCCTGCCGGGCCTCTTCCTCTTCACGGCGGCGGATCTCCTTAAGCAGATCTGCGCCTTTAAGACCCTGGGGCAGAGGTTTCTCCTCCTCTCCGGATCCTTTCCCGCCGGATCTTTCCTTAAGCCTGTCCTTTTTGCTCCTGGTCCGGTCCCGGGAGCCGTCCCCTTTATCTTCCCCGAAGATCCTGTTCATGATCTCCGGCGTCACGATACCCCCTCTGGGGATATCGATGATCTTGACGGCACAGACCTCCCGGCTGTTTTTCTCTGTCGCTTTATATACCGTGCCGAAGGAACCCGAACCGATCTCTTCGGTCAGTTCCCAGTTCTGCCAGCTTTCCGGTAAAATGATCTCTGAAAATGTACTCATTTTCCAATCCTCTTTATCAAATAAACACAATATCCGCAGTGACTATCTTTGTACCGTTACCGTCTCATCACAATCCGGGCTCTCCAACTGTGTATTGGAAGTCAGATCCAGGGAAGTCAGGTAATTGTTTCCGCAGAAAAGAACCCTGAGGCCGGCGGAGGCCTTCACATCAAGGCTTCCGAGCTCATTATCCCGGCAGTCCAGATATACGACTTCCTTACCTGTGGTAAGTTCCTTAAGACTGTTCCCCGCGCACTCCACATTCCGGCATGTTTCCAGACCGGACAGATCCAGCTCTTCCAGCAGGTTTCCGTTGACGTTCAGTCCGGTCAGCAGGGGAAGTTTACCCCATTTCAGACCGGTCAGCGCATTGTGAGAGACATTGAAGTAAACCAGTTTTTCATTGGCGGTAAGATCCAGCTCTTCCAGCTTGTTGCCGTTAATGATCAGCTTCTCCAGGTCCTTGTTATGGCTCAGATCCAGGCCGGTGACAGCATTCCCGCCGCAGGAGAGTTCTTTTAAGCCTTCCGCTTTCGACAGGTCCAGGCTTTCCAGCTTCATGCCGTCCGCGACGAGGGATTCCAGACCACTGCAGGCGGAAAGATCCAGTTCACCGATCTCATTATTGTAACAGGATAAATTCTTTAAGGAACCGGCATCGGTCAGATCCAGGCCGGTGAGTTTATTCTGCCCGCAGTACAGGGATTCCAGACTCTGCATCCCGGAAAGATCAAGGGTGGTCAGTTCGTTGCAGTCACATACCAGGTCGGTAAGATTCTCCGGTGCTGCCAGGTCCAGTTTCTGAAGCTGATTGTCCCGGCAATTGAGAGAAGTCAGCTTTCCGCTTCCGATCTTCAGGCTCTTAAGGGCGTTGCCGCTCAGATTCACTGTAACCAGTTCCCTGTTTTCCGAAAGATCCAGGGAGGAAAGATTGCAGGAAAGGATAAGTTCCTTAAGGCCGCTTTGTGCGGTCAGATCCGGACAGTCCACCGGTCCGGCAAGATAAAGCACTTCCAGACTTGCGCTGCTGCTCAGTTTAAGGCTCTTCAGGCTCCTGGCTGCGATCTTAACCTCTTTCAGCCCGGAATTGGCGGAAAGATCGATTTCTTCCACATGGAAGGACAGGGATTCCTTCTTTTCCGGATCCCAGTAGTCCTCATGAAGGGTAAAGCTCTTCAGCCGGGAAAAATGTTCGATCCCCTTGAGAGAAGTCCCCGGAAAATCTTTTCTCAGATTGATGGAAGTGGTTTTCTCGATCTCCCTGACGGAGAGAATCCCGTCCCCGTCACTGTCAAAATATTTTTTGACAAACATCCGGAAATATTTATCGGGAAAATTCCCCTGGTTGATCTTCACGCTGATGACCTTCCGCCCATAAACAGGCCGGCCAGCCCAAAGACATCCCCCGGCCATCAGACAGAAGATGACCGCCGGAAAAAGTACCTTCTGAATTATTTTTTTTACCCTCATCACATAACTCCCATAGACAAAAATTTTACACATAGAATATCATAACAAATCCGGTCCGAAAATGCACCCTTCAGGATCATTTTTTCTTTTCCTGATTCACCGGCGAAGGATCAGGCTCTGCCAGGGAGCAAGAAAGACCTTTTCCCCGCTGATCCGGGGCCAGGGACCGGTATGCCAGATTTCCGGGTTCCCCTCATCCTCTTCTTTTTTACCTTCTCCGGAAAAGTCTCCGGGAATTGTTTCCTCCACCGGCTTGTCCGACAGATTAAACCAGCAGTAAAGTCTGATATTTCCGTACTCCCTGGAGTAGGCGATGACCTCATTCGGGCTTTCCAGGGGAGCAATGCTGCCCAGAAGGAAACAGTCCTTCCATTTCCCCTTCTGCCGGAAGGCGATCATCTCCCGGTAAAAGGACAGGATACTTTCGGGGTCTTTTTTCTGGGCTTCCGCATTGGCCTCAGGGTACTCCCTGGTCATGGCAAGCCAGGGTCTGACCTGGGAAAACCCGCCGTACCGGTCGTTATTCCAGGGAAAAGGAGTCCTCCCATGATCCCTGCTGCGCAGATTGAGCATGGCAAGGATCCGGTCAGGATCCATCCCCTCTTCCAGTCCTCTTTCCCAGAGATCATAACTGGAAAGGTCATCAAATTCCTCTATCTTTTCTCTCCGGAAATTCACCAGGCCAAGCTCCTGGCCCTGGTAGAGAAAAGGAAGACCTCTCATGAAGAAATACATGGCACCCAGGGTTTTCACCGCTTCAGGATTGTGGGCATTCCCACGTAGGTACTTGCTTGCAGCCCTGGGCTGGTCGTGATTTTCCAGAAAATTGGCACAGAAGCCGTAGGGCTGGGTTTCCATCTGCACCTTCATCAGCTGCTGCCCCCATTCCCTGATCGTCCAGTTCCTGGGATGAAGCCAGGTATCCTCAAAATCCAGCTCCGTGGGTTCGAAGTCAAACATAAGATCAAAATAGCCCTCATCCCCGATATAGTTTTTCCGGTTTTCCTCCTTCACCCCGTAAGCTTCCGCCACGGTAAGGCAGGGGCGGTAGGAAAAGCCCTCTTTCCTAAGCTGGGACAGGTAGTCCCCGATCCCTTCCACATCCCTGCCGAAGGAACCCACATCCACCCTGCCGTCCACGCCGTCAGGGATGCCGTTTCTGGAGAAATCCTCCTTCTTTAAAAAGGTGATGGCATCCACGCGGAATCCTGCGATTCCCTTATCCAGCCACCAGCGCACCATGTCGATGATCTCCCTCCGCAAAGAGGGGCTGTCCCAGTTGAGATCCGGCTGTTTTCTGTGGAAGGTATGATAGTAGTATTCGTCCTTTCCGGGAACCTTCTCCCAGACCGAGCCCCCGAAAATGGACCGCCAGTTATTGGGTTCTTTGTCCCCTTCAAGAAAATGATAGTATTCCCGGTAGGCCGGTTCCGTCTTTGCCTTGATAAACCACCGGTGTTCATCCGATGAATGGTTGATCACCAGGTCGAGCATGATCTTTATCCCTCTTTCACCGGCTTCCCGGATCAGCTCATCCATGTCTTCCATGCTGCCGAACTCCGGAGCGATCGCCCGGTAATCGGAGATGTCATAGCCGTTGTCCACCATGGGTGACCGGAAACAGGGGGAAAGCCAGATCATGGTTATCCCCAGCTCCTGCAGATAATCCAGTTTTTCGATGATCCCCTGCAGGTCGCCGATCCCGTCTCCGTTACTGTCCTTAAAGCTTTTGGGGTAAATCTGGTAGACCACTTCATTGATCCACCACGGTATATTTTTCATGGCTGTACCTCAACTCTTCTTTCTCTGATATGCCGGCCGGTTCCCCATTAATAAGTGGTCGGATATCAAAAAAATAAGCGTCCATCTGCTAAGAGACAGACGCTTCATACCCTATTCCTTAATGGCTGTATATCGGTTATTACACAGGGATTCATCATAGAAGATGACATCTTTTTTCAGGAAACGGGATACCCCGTCCCTGATCTCCACGATATTGACTGCGCAGTTCATGGGAACATCCCCCTGCCAGAAGTCCGTTGGGTCGTCATAGAGGGGATTCAGAAGGGCCCGGGTGGCACATCCGTGGGTTGAAATCAGTATGGTCTTATCCTGATAATCCGGATTATGGATCAGATCCTGATAGAAATCCCCCAGACGTTGGATCAGATCCCGGAATGATTCCCCGTCCGGGGCATTCTGAAAACGGAAGGGATCCGTAAAAAAGAGATTATAATTATCCAGGCTTGTGGGGATGGAATAATTCTCCGGCACACAGCCTTCTCCGTCCCAGCTTCCCCAGGAGAATTCCATAAGGCGGTCATCATCGATGACGGGGATTTCTCTTCCCTGCTTCAGGGCAGAAGCCTTAACCGCAAGGATCCCGGTTTCCTTTGCCCTGGAAAGGGGGCTGGTAATGACCAGATCGAAGGGAACATCCTTGAGCGCTTCCCCGGTCACGACGGCAAGCTCTCTCCCGCTTTCATTCAGGGGCTCATCCACACGTCCCTGGAGTTTTCCTTCCTTGTTCAGCCGGGTTTCCCCATGGCGAATAATATATAACAGCACCTTTTATCCTCCCTGTCCACTTGAACACTCTCGTCAAAAACAAATGATAAACTGTAAACTATTATATCCGCATCTTAGGCTTTCGTCCATGGATGATTCTCCCAAAAAATCCCTGGTTTTTCTTTTCCTTCTGTATCATCTGCCTTGAACAGCTGAAGAGAAAGTCTTCAGACCTTGCATACATCGATCCAGCCCAGGGAACCGGAAAGCTGTTCAAGTTCCCCAATGGTCAGCTCCACCGCGCTGGCGGAATTGCCGCAGGCAGGGTAGACCTTCTCAAACCGCTTAAGGGACTCATCCAGGTAGACCTCCACCCCGTCCTTAATGCCGAAAGGGCAGACTCCGCCCACATCGTGGCCCACCAGCTGATTGACCTGATCCCTGGTGAGCATCCTGGCCTTTTTATGAAAGACAGTCTTATATTTGCCGTTGTTGATCTTGGCATCACCGGCACAAAGGATCATCACCGGCCGGTCATCCACCATAAAGGTGAGGGATTTGGCGATCTTCTCCGGTTCCGTTCCCACCGCCTGCGCCGCCAGTTCCACGGTAGCGCTGGACACATCAAAGGTCAGTACCCTGTCTCCGAATCCTTTTCCCTCCAGGTAGCTTCTTGCTTCTTCCAGTCCCATCAGTCCTTCTCCTCTTCCTCTGTTTTCTCTTCGTCAGGAAACGTCAGATACCGGTCCCTGATCTTTCGGACATCCTCATCGCTGAGCTTCAGTCCCTCTCGGATAAACTCCGCGAAACCGCCGAATTTCTCCTCAATGGCTTCATAAAATGACTCGATATACTCCTTCTCGGCACCGAAAAGATACTGTAAGGACAGGTCAGCCTCCGGGCTGTCTATCCCGGCTCTCTTTTTTATCCAGCCGGAGAGAAGACGGATATCTTTCTCCAGGAAAAGGTTGGTCTTCAGGTATTCTTCCATGATCTCTTCCCGGGAGACACCCAGGATTTCCTCCAGGATCACCGCTCCCATGCCGGCCCTGTCCTTCCCTGCGGTGCAATGCCACAAAACCGCCTTATCATGCTTTTCCCTGACCAGATCAACGAATTCCCGGTATCGGGATACGGAATAGTCACTCATGACGAAATTCTTATAGAGTCCGCTCATATATTCTTTGGCCTGCTGTGGATGACCGATCATCCGGGTGAAAAGATCAACATCCTGGGCCTCCCTGGTGACACCCGCTGCCTGTGTATCCACGATGGGCAGGTGATGGCTGCTGGTTCCGGGGATGACCCGGTCAGGCTGCCTGGTATGCTCCCCTTCGGAACGGAAGTCCACGATGGTATCGGTCAGCTCCTCCAGCTTACGGATATCTTCTTCAGAGATATCCGCCAGATGTCCGCAGCGGATGAGCTTCCCGGGGGAGATCACCCTTCCGTCCAGGGTCTTCTCGCCTCCCAGATCACGGATGTTGTTCAGTTTTTCAAAATTCAGCAATCTGCTCATGAGCATGACTCCTCTCCAGTATTAATATGCTGTTATCATACCAAATATTGAAGTGTCCATCAATGGTGGAAAAATGTAAGAATCCCTGCGGGAAAAACGTAAGAATAAGGAAATCTTTTCTGATGCAAATCCACTGGGAATAGGCTATAATGTATCCGTAAACTGTACGCATAAAGGAGGATCAATCATGAGCATTACTATTGAGATGATCGAGCAGGTGCTCGAGGCGACAAACGCGGATTACCGCATGATCAAACAGGCACTGATCGATGCAGACGGAGATGTGGATAAAGCCATCGAAGCCATCAGGTCCGAGACGGCTGCAGAACCGGAAAGATCCATCATCCGGGATCCTGCTGAGGAAAGTGCTGCAGAAGCCGAAAACGAAGAGGCAGAAGTAAAGGCAGAAGAAACAGAAGAAGGAACAGAAGAAAAAGCTGAGGAAACAGAATCCGGATCAGAAGAAGAATCTGAGGGAAAAACAGAGAAAGACCCCATGGACGACTGGTCCATCGATGAATTCGCGGAAAAGATGATCGACCGCCTGAAAAAGCGGATCGAGGAAGGAAATGTTGACCGGATCAGGATCAGCAGGGAAGGCACCACCATTCTCAATATCCCCCTGGGTCTGGGGATCATCGGGGGTCTCTTCTCCATAGCCACCGTACCCTGGGCTGTGATCCTGGGTATTCTCACCGCCATGGGTCTCAACTGTAAGGTAGAGATCATCACCAAAGACGGTGACTCCGAAGAAATGTAAAGACAGACATAACCAGACAGTGCCGCACACCGGTAACAGTGTGCGGCACATTTTTTGTAATGGAATTAATGATTTATCAGTGCTTCGGCAGAGATCCGGGGGCAACCCAGATGGCAGGACGAACTCCGTAAAGGTCCAGGTAGACATTGTCCCCAACCGTATCGATACCGCCGCCCCTCCAGATATCTATGACAAGATAGCGGTTTTCCCCGGCGGTACGAAGCCACCACCAGCAGGGGCCACCGTCGGTCATATTATTAAATATTCCGTTGTTTACGGCATAATCTGTGGGTCTGCATATTCTGTCCTTCTCAGACTGAAAATAATCTCCGGCCCCCTTGACGCTCAGCAGGAAGACCTTGTCCCGGGTATCATTTCCCTGGTCGGTATCATAATCCGGGTTGGTATCCGCGGTAACTAATGATGCGGGGATCATGACCTGTTCCTCCTCAGCAAAGGCGGTCTCATAAAAATCATGGTTCAGCCATTTCCGCAGTGAACAGGTCTCCCAGGTCACCATCTCGTCTCTTTCATGGAAAGGCTTGGCATCCAGGGCATACTCGCTCAAAAGGAGGAGTTTTCCGACCTTTTTGTCAAGTACTCTCCAACTGATGGCCTCCGGACCGTCGGAAAGATCATTATCCTGCTCATAACGGCCGAAGGTACAGGTATCCCCGGCATTAAGTCCCGACATATCCATAATGGTCACCGGACCGGTCTGCTGAGTGGCCTGAACCTGTTCTTCGGCAGTGGTTTGGACAGCGGCTTCGGTGGTAGCCGGGGAAACCGCTTCCGTGACGGCTTCCGTAACCTCCCCGGAGGCAGCGGTGGTCGTCTCCGCCGCTTTTTGGACCACATCCGCTTCCTTTCTTCTGCCGGGAAGAATAAGAAAGGCCAGAAGGGATATCAGAGCCAGGGCAGCCACCGCTCCCAGGATCAGGGGCAGCCTGCCCGCTGAGTTCCGGCCGGACGGGGGTGTATGGTAAGCAGATCCCGGGCTTCCGGGATCTGCGGGAGGCGGATCCATGGGCGGACGGGATGATTCCGGACGGTAGGGATTCCCCTGCCTCTCCACTCTGGTCACATACTCCGACCGGTCGTTGACGGCAGGAATATTCCAGCTTACACTTTTTTCTGAGTTGGCGGAATCCACGGTGGCCATGGAATCTACCCTGGACCTGCTTCCGCTTATTCCGTATTCGGTAAGAGTGGGGTCCAGAAGATCCTGTTTCATTTTGGAAGCATGCTGATAGCGCTTCTCCCGGTCAAACTGGCAGGCTTTACGGATCACCCACCAGAGATGTCCCCTGTCTCCGTCCGGAGGAGGCAGTTCCTCCCCGTTGAGGCGCCTGCCGATGGATTCCATCCGGTCCTCGAAATCATAGTCATTGTCCGGATAGGGGGGATCAAAGGGCAGACGGTTATGATTGATCAGGGTGTACATGGTGAGACCCAGACAGTAAATATCCGAATCATAGCTGGCCTTTTTCATCTGGAAGACTTCCGGTGAGATGAAGTCCGAAGTCCCGGAGTTGGACATTACCGTGGAATGCTCAGACTTCCTGGCCAGGCCGAAATCTCCCAGCTTGTATTTTCCGATCTTGGGATTGATGAAAATGTTGCTTGGCTTGATATCCTTGTGGACGATCCCCTCTTTCTCACAGTACTCAAGGGCGGTACAGATATCCAGCCCCAGGGCGTATACCTGCTCCTTGGTCAGAAAATGCTCCATCAGATAATCATCCAGACTGGTGAGAAGCTCCATCCGGATCAGGATGTCATACCCTGACCCGTCCTTCAGCTTACGGATGGAAAAGTCATCGATATTCACGATCTCGGATATGCCTTTAAGGCGGCTCATATGGACGATCTCATCCTCCGCCTTCCTGATCTTCTTATCCAGACTTCTGGAGATATCCAGATCGGACATGCCGACCTTCCTCATCTCCTTGATCTGGCTCTCGCTGATGATATTCCGGATGAGTTTTACGGCGGCATACTCCTTGACTCTACCCACCTGTTTTGAGACCTTGTAGACTGCCCCGAAACCACCGGATCCTATCTTCTCCTCCACGTACCAGCTCCCCCATAGGGGTTCGTACTGTCTGATCATCTCCATAAGCTAACCTCTCTACTGCAGAAATCTTTTGTCATATCTATGATAGCACCAATACCATGGTTTGAACAGTCCTCTTCCATGGGGGCTTGTCATGTCCCGGATCTTATTGTATCATCGGAAACAGCAGCAAAATAACTATCACAGGGAGGAAATGCCATGAATAAGAAATCCGCCTTCATCTGGGATCTGGACGGGACATTGCTGAATTCCTATGGGGAGATCGTCTCCAGTGTGATCCTGACCCTTGACCGGTTCGGCATAAAAAAAGAGGAGGATCAGGTCCTCCCCTGCCTTATCCGCCATTCGGTCAAAGAATATTTTTCCTGTATTGAAGAGGAATACGGCATCCCCTTCCAGAGTCTGGATGACCTCTTTCAGGAATTCCACACTTCCAAATATCCGGAAGTGACCGCGGCGCCCCATGCCATGGATATCCTGGAATCTCTGAAGAATCAGGGGATCCCCAGCTTCGTCTTTACCCACAGAGGCCGGAACACCACCCTGCCTATCCTCGAACATCTGGACATGCT
>CACZOS010000023.1 GCA_902782815.1 uncultured Lachnospiraceae bacterium
AAGGTTCCCATGAAGCTGAACCAGCCGTACATGATGACGGCAACCGCTCCGGCGGAAGCGCCGGAGGATATACCGAGAACATAGGGGTCAGCCAGAGAGTTCTTGGTCAGGGCCTGCATCAGGATGCCGCTCAAGGCCAGACCAGCCCCCACCATAAAGGCCATGAGCACCCGGGGAAACCGGATAGCCCAGACGATGGACTCCTCCGATGCGCTCCAGGTGGCCGGATAGATTTCTTTACGGCTCAGATGATTGGCCAGAACCTTGCACACGGTTCCGGGACTCACCATAACGCTCCCCAGAAAGATGGCCAGGATCAGTGCTCCCGCCATCAGGGCGATCATCGCGATGCAGAAGATGATGAATGACCGCTTGCTTCGTAAGGGTAGGATCGTTAATTTCTTCATACTGGAATGACTCCCTGCTTATTTTTATTTGAATTTGTCGGGATAAAGCTGCTGGGCGATGGATTTCACCAGGTCTGCGGAACCTGCGGAGCCCTGCATGATGGCGCAGTTGGCCACGTAGATCTTATCCTCTTTTACTGCACGAAGGTCTTTGGTGTATGTGTTGCTCTTTAAGAATTCCTTCTTTGCCTCCACATCTCCGTTGTATTCAAGGATCAGGATGGCATCGGGATCTTTGGCTACCACTTCTTCCCAGGACGGGGTGGCCCAGCCTTTTTCGATCTCGCTGAAGGAGGAGATGGCGCCGGCCTTTTCCAGAATGTCGCCGGGCATACCCTGGCAGGCGGTAAAGGGAGCATCTTCACCGGAGTCGTATACGAATACATTTACCGGGTTTTTGTATGCGTCGTCGCCCAGGGTCTTGGCTACCTCATCCAGGGTATTTTTCATGGTCTGGACTTTTTCTGCGGCTACGTCTTCCACCTGGAAGATCTTGCCCAGAGTCTCATAGTCTTTGTAAAGGTCTTCGAATTTTGCGCTGTCGGAACATACATAGGGGAAGTAAGGAGCGATATTGTGCTCTTTACAGAAGTCGATGCTGTAGTTCTTGTCGGAGAATAAGCTGTCCCAGCCCACCAGGAAGTCCGGTTCCACGGCAAGTACGGTTTCCTTGGATACATCCCTTAAGTTTGTTCCTGCCTCCACCAGTTCTTTTACGCCCTTTTCATTGGGGTACTGGTAATCGGTGTTTACACAGGCTCCGGATACATATCCTGCCATGCAGTCCTCAAGACCCAGATCGAAGAACATATCCGCCATCTGGTCACCGTCTGCCACCACGTGGGTGGGTTTTGCGGTGAAGGTGTAGTCCACGTTGGTTCCCAGACCGCTGCGGTCAAGGTTGAGGGTGATGGTCACCGGCTCGTAGTCTCCGGTCTCTCCGGAGGAAGCCTGGGTGATCTTCTCGGCTGCCGCTGTCTGGTCTTCGCTTTCTGTCTTGGTTGAACTGCCGCAGCCGGCCAGCAGGCCTGCTGTCAGGGCAGTTGCCATAAATAATGCCAATAATTTCTTTTTCATGTTGCCTCCTTTTCTTTGCGTAAATGATCACGCAATGCTCATGTAAGAGCATGATAAATGGTTGATCCGTAGTTTTTTCTATGCCTGTACAGTAAGAAAAAACTAACATTTGATACCGTTATTTTATCCTTATCTATACAGGGAAAATAAGAAAAATTTTGTGCAAAAACAGGGAATATACGGAATTGATTCTGGTTGGATTTGGAAAAAAAGAAAGAGAATGATTACTTGATCGACCTGGGCCGGTGGGCTTCAGTTTTCAGGGAAAAGTGAAAGATAATTATTTGGAATATCCGGGACGAAATTGGAAAATATGACACTACCCTGGCAGGAGTGCTTTGACTGGCGTAACGGCTGTTTGAATGATATAATTAATATACTATTTATTATGAAAAGGAGAGATGGGTATGGCAGCAAAAAAGGTTGGCGATTTGATCAGAGAAGCACGTACGGGAGCAGGTCTTACCCAGGAAGCCCTGGCCAGGAAGATAAGCGGTCTCTCCGCGGCGGATATCGGCAAGGCGGAGAGAGGGGAGAAGAGTCTCACCCAGGAACAGCTTAAATCCATCGCCAGGGTTACGGGTGTCACCCAGAAATCCCTGCTGGATGCGGCCAGGAATGCCTCCTCATCCGGAAGAAAGACGGGCACCGCCGCCAAAAAGCCTGCTTCCTCCGCGGCTAAGACAGGAAGCACCGCCGGGGAGACCCTGACGGCGGCGGAGAAACGGTTTTTAAAGCTTTATCGTGAGGCTGACGCCAAATCCAGGGATCTGGCAAAGACCATCCTGGAGGGCAAGGCGGATACCGCCGAGCTTTTACTGAAGATCCTGGGCAAAAAGGTGACCGGAGCCGGTTCTTCCCCCTCATCCTCCGACAGTGGCATGTCCGATCTCATGAGCACCCTTTTGGGCAATATGATGGGCAAGAAATAAGGAACCGGTGAGAGTGTTTATCGGGATTTATCCCGCATGGCTAATCCCGGCAGGAGATATCCCCTACATTTTCGATGATCCGGTGGAGAGTCTGGGTCAGCAGGGTATCTGCCGCCTTGTAGAACATTTCCTTCCCTGATCTTCTTGAGGTGATCAGACCGGAGGTCTTGAGCAGCCTTAAATGATGGGAGACGGCAGGGCTGGTCATGCCCACGATGGCCGCGATGTCGATGACGCATTCCTCCGCATGGCACAGGAGCCAGAAGATCCGCAGACGGGAGGGATCTCCCAGCTGCTTCATGGCGTCGGCGACGCTGGTGATGACCTCATCCGAGGGCATCAGGTTCAGGACTTTCTGCCGTTCCTCTTCATTCATGTGGTCATGGGGGAGCTCCAGTGTTTTTTTCATAGATAACCTCTTTTCACATTTTATAGCAATTTCCAGACAAGTATATCATATACGATTAAAAATGTAATTAATTATTTAGTGTAAAATATTGTTCTTAAATAAATAACCTGGACATCAGACTTCCTTTATTTTATACTGAAGGTGTATTTTAAATATTTTCAGCAGCTGCTGATCAGCTGCAGAATATAAACCGTATTTCCGGGAGGGATGAAATATGCTGGAGAAACTATTTAAACTGAAAGAACATAATACCGACGTCCGGACGGAGGTGATCGCGGGGATCACCACCTTCCTGGCCATGGCCTATATCCTGGCCGTCAATCCGGCGATCCTGGGTTCCGTCATGGATCCTAACGGTGTCTTCGTGGCCACTGCCATCGCCTCGGCCGTAGCCACCTTTATCATGGCATTTCTGGCCAATTACCCTATCGCTTTGTCAGCCGGTCTGGGTCTGAATGCCTATTTTGCCTACACGGTGTGTATGGGTGAGCTTAAGGATGTGGCCAACCCCTTTACCATCGCCCTGACGGCGGTCTTTGTGGAAGGTATTATCTTCATCATCCTGTCCTTCTTTAATGCCCGTGAGGCCATCATCAACGGTATTCCCAATAACCTGAAGAACGGGATCACCGTGGGGATCGGTCTTTTTGTGGCTTATATCGGTCTTCAGGGAGCGAATATCGTCAGTCTCTCCGCCGCGCCGGACGGAACCGTTGACATCGGGCTGGGTAATTTCGGAACGCCCCAGGTGGCCCTTGCCCTGGTGGGCTTTGCCATCATTGCCATCCTTGCCCATTACCGGATAAAAGGTGGTGTCCTGATCGGTATCCTTGCCACATGGGTCCTGGGTATGCTGGCTCAGGCCATCCACTGGTATCAGGGAGACGCCAGCCTCTATCCCAATTTCTCCCAGGGTCTTGCCTTCGGTGGCCTGGCCAATACCGCTTTTAAATTCAACTTTGCCTGGGTGGGATCCCATCTCATTCATTTTATCGCCATCGTTTTTGCCTTCCTCTACGTGGATCTGTTCGATACCATCGGAACCGTGGTGGGTGTTGCGGATAAGGCGGACCTGCTGGACGAGGAAGGAAATGTGAAAAATGTGGGGAAGGTTCTTATGGCTGATGCCGTGGGAACCACAGTTGGTGCCTGTCTGGGTACCTCCACCATCACCAGTTTCGTGGAGTCCAGCGCCGGAGTGGCCGCCGGAGGACGTACCGGCCTTACCTCTTTTACCACCGGGGTTATGTTTGTCCTTTCCCTCTTCCTGTCCCCCATCTTCCTGGCTATTCCCGGCTTTGCCACAGCCCCTGCCCTCATGTATGTGGGTATGCTCATGGCCAGTTCCGCCAAGAAGATCCAGTTTGACGGGGACATGGCAGACACTGTGGGTGCTTATCTGGCCATGCTGATCATGCCGCTAAGCTACTCCATCGCAAACGGTATCCTTTTTGCCATCGTGGGATGGGTTATCGTCAAAGTTTTCACCGGCAAGGCAAAGGATATCAAGCCTGCCGTCTGGGTGGTCTTTGCCCTGTTTGCCCTGCGTATCGTAACCATGATCACGGATTTCCGGTAAGGAAAGACAGGGTGGGAATACTGCCCTGTTGCCTGTACATTTTTATAGAAGATCAGTATCCTGTGAGGGGAGCAGACCGGTTTCGGCCTGCTCCCTTTTTCTCCCATTTTCCTTGCGGGAAGGATTGCCGTAAAGGGGGAAATGATGTACTATTAAGAGAGGAAAAATGTCGGCCGTTTGTGAAATAAACAGAGGGGAAAAGAGAAAAATGAATGAAGATATCCGATGCTTCGACAACAGGGAACTGTCCTGGCTGAAGTTTAATGAACGTGTTCTGGAGGAGGCCACAGACCGGCTGAATCCGCTTTGTGAGCAATTGTCCTTCCTGTCCATCTACCAGAGTAATCTGGATGAATTTTTCATGGTCCGGGTGGGGTCACTCTATGACCAGGAACTGGTGGATCCCGCCCAGCGGGAGAACAAGACCAATATGACCCCGGAAGAACAGATCAAAGCGGTCTATTCCCGCGTCCGTGACCTGACTGTTCAAAAAGACCGGGTTTATGCCTCCCTCATGAAGAGGGTCAAGAAAAAGGGCATTTCTCTCATCAGTTTCAAAAACATAAAAAAGGAAGAGGAGGAGTACCTCCATGACTATTTCGAGAATAAGCTCAGGCCCCTTCTTTCCCCCTATGTTATCGGAAAGAAGCAGCCTTTCCCCTTCCTGAGGAATAAGGATATTTACGCGGTGGTGGTCCTGCGTGACAGGGAGAAGGACAAGCTGGGGATCGTTCCCTGCAATACCGGCAGCTTTGAGCGTCTGATCCGGGTTCCCGCAACCGGCAGGTATATCCTCTGTGAGAATGTGATCATCCATTATCTGGCTGAGATATTCAAACGATACAAGATAAAGAGCAAATCCCTGATCCGCACCGTGCGCAGCGCAGATATCGACCCCAATGAGGACGATTATGATGACAATATCGATTTCCGTGCGGTCATGGAGGACCTGATCAAGCAGAGGAGCCGGCTGGCTCCCATCAAGCTGGAGTATAACCGCTTCCTGGATGAATCCGCGGTTAAGGTTCTCTGCGCCAATCTGGGGATGACCAAGGATCAGGTTTTCTATAATAAGAGTCCTCTGGATCTGGGCTTCCTGTCCAAGATCAGGGACCTTTTAAGGGACCGCAAACGTCTCTGGTATCCCAAGCGCAGGCCCGTCCTGCCCTCCTGGGCGGACCCGGCCCGGTCCATGAAAGACCTCATCGAGGAGAAGGATCGTCTTTTGTCCTTCCCCTATGACAGTATCCGTCCCTTTATCCGCCTTTTAAATGAGGCGGCGGTGGATCCGGAAGTGTTTGCCATCAAGATTACCCTCTACCGGGTTTCCCGGAA
>CACZOS010000024.1 GCA_902782815.1 uncultured Lachnospiraceae bacterium
GAGTTATGCCATGATCTGGGTGGGATTGACTGTGGTTTCCCCCCTGCCGGCCGTCCTGTGCTGGTATGCCCGGGGCCGGGGTCCGGTGTCCCTGGTCCTGTCCGCAGGTATCCTGGGGGCATTCCTGGATATGTGTTTCGACTATGGCATATTCTACCTGTCTCTCCGCTCCCTGATCAGCCTTGCTGCCCTGATTCCGGTTATCCTGATCCTGAGGAAACCTTCTTATAAGGAAAACCTGGTCATGGCAGGTCTGGCGATCCTGCTGGCTATAGTGATCAGATCGGTCCTGCCGTTCGGACTGTAAGAGTCATCGGCATTTATGACCTGAAGCCGCTTCAAAATTATACTTAACGATCCCCAGATCAACCTTGGCCAGAATGCCTCGTCCTGCCTTGATCACCGCCTCATCCCCGTCAAGTTCAACGGTGAATTTCTGCTGATTGACGGCGGTGGGTGCCAGTCTGGCGGCCTTGAGGCCGTTCCTGAACCATGCCGGCATCTCCTCCGGGGACAGTCTGCAGTGTTTCTTGAGCGGTTTGGATCTGTGGGGTTTCCCCTGGTCCTGTCCATAGCCGATGGCAATCACACAGACAATTTTATCACCGGCTTCCTTGTCCGCTTTACATTTACCCTTCTTGTATGTTCCTCCGACCCAGCAGGTATTCAGTCCCAACATCTGCGCTTCAAGGACCAGTTTCTGGCCATAGTATCCGGCCTTCTCTTCCAGGTCCGGCAGATCTTTCGGCCCCACCAGGGCGAGATAATTTTTCACATTGGCAAATGCCCCGTAATGGGCCAGCAGAGTGTCAAAGCATTCCGGATCCTCAAGGATCAGTTGGATATGCAGCCCGCTTTCTTCATTACACCGGCGGATCAGTTCTTCCAGTTTCCCTGCCAGGTCCCCTGGGATGGGATCCTCTTTATAGTTTCTGACGCTGTGTCTTGCAATGATTGCTTCCCGGATATCCATGGGCCGATCCTCCTTATTCTCCTTCATCCTCAAGGCCAAAGCCGTAATAGAGGAGTTCATTATATTTCCGGTTATAGTACTCCGCGCTTTTCTTTCTTACCCAGCGGTCGCGGTCATCCACGATGGCCAGCATCTCGTCAGCGATCTCCTCGGCAGACCGGGGTCTGGCATGCTTCAGGTATCCGATCATCCGGCTCATGGTCTTCTCCGTCCCCAGATTCCCGGCGATCAGGACGCCGAATTCTCTGGGGTGTCCCATGCGGACGATGGTTTCTATCAGTTCCTGCCGGATCTTTTCCCTCTCATTCATTCTGTGACCCTCTTAAAGGTAAGACTTTTCACCACCACTGCTTTCTTCCGGGAAACAACTTTGTAGCTGTACTCCAATGTTTCCTCCCGTGCATCTTCCAGGGGAGTGATGGTGAGGGTTACGGAATCCCCCTCCTTATACTTGTATTCTTTGGCTTTCTTACTCTTCAGCACCGCCGTATAATCTTCAAAAGTCCCCTTTTTGGGACGATCGACCTTACTGATCGTCCAGTCATTCACAGTGGTTGTCCCCCCACTGCCCGATATGCTGGCGGAAATGATATAACGGTCGGAGATCAGATTGGCCGGAAGGATCATTTCATCCCCTTCAAACCGGATATCCGGCTGGTCTGTGTCTGCCCCCGCCCGGGTTGTGTTCATACGGAACCGTTCATCCACTGATTCGATAAGGAAGAGGGCATTCCCCTTCTCATGGAGGAGTGTATCTACCCTTTCCCTCTCCTCCCCGGAGAACCCGCATTTATCCATCAGGGAAAAGAGAAGATCACAGTTGAGGTAGAAGGCTTCACTCACCGGAGGCAGCGCTATCTTCCTCTCCGCCTTCAGCAGCTTATTGTACTCCTTCGTCTCCCTTTTTTGCCTCTTTGTCATGGTCTTTTCGGTCCTGACCTTCTGAACCGGTGCCAGATAAGCCTCATTGAGACTTTTCTGTTCGTCCAGCAGGACATTTACATTGTAGTAGACAATTTCGTAAGCGTCTTTGAGATCATCCTTATTCCGGGATATCCGGTAAATATCCAGGTAAACCTGAGCCGCGAAATACCGCAGCGCCCAGTCCTCATCCTTTGTATTTTCACGGATCAGCTGACAGTATTTTTTCGCGATATCCATGTACTCTTCATCGCTCAGCGTCTCTTTTGCAGCAACGATCACCATGGGCAGGGCATCGGCATAGTCGTAGTCCGTCCTGGTGATCTTACTGTAGTTTTCTTCATATCGTTTGATGGATTCCAGGCATTTTTCATAATCTCCGTATTCATAGTAATCCTTGACCAGTTCCAGCCAGTAGGGCCCGAATTTCTGATATCTGCTTTCATTGGAGGCAAACCAGTCGATCTTTCCCACCAGATTGGTTTTTTTGGACCATTTCACAAATGCCTCGACATCCTTTTCCCTGACAATATATTCATCGGGCAGATCATATTTCCGGACCATTTCGCATTTGTACTGAAAATCGTTGGAGGCAGAATTCTGAAGCTCCATAGTCTCATCGTCATCCAGAGTCCAGCCTTCTTCGAGATATGCCTTCTCCACACTGTTTTTGCCCTTCAGATAATCCGGTAATGTTTTGGCCATTTTCAATACGGCCACCAGGCCCTTTAACAAGTCTTTCGACGCTACAGCGGAGAGAAAATCAGCTACGTTGGATTTGGTCACATTTTTGGAGGCTGCCTTTTTAAAGGCTTTTGCCTTGTTTCGCTCGTAGATATACTGGAGGCGTTCTTTTTTCTTGGAAATCATTCTGTAGGAATTAATACCATTACCCAGTTTAACAATCTGTGCCTCGGTTTCCTCATCCACTGCCTTTAAATAGGTTTCGTTATAGAGGGAGGAGCAGGCATCCTCGAGAACCATCTGATCCCCGTCGGATTCCTTGATCTGATGGGTGAGAACCGCCATATAGTTGATCATATTAATGGACGTAAGCTGGGTCGTAGTAAGTTTTTCCCATTTCTTTTCAGGGGAATCGGCCGTCTCATCCACATCATTCGATATATCTGCATCTTCTGCAATATCCACCGTTTTCTCTTCTTCTGTTTCGGAAGAAGTCAGGACCGGTTCTTCCACATCTTTTTCGCTTTCTTTCTCACCGGAAGCTTCCCCGTCTTCACGCTCGTCAGCCGGAGCTGTTTCTTCACCGGTATCCTCTTCCGCGACCTTTTGCCTGGTTTCCTGCCCTGAAGGGTTTCCCGTCGTCTCCTCTTTCCCCGCCGAGGAACCTCCGCCGGAACATCCCGCAACGCTCATGATCATGGTCAGGATAAGGAGAAAAGCGATAAGTCTGATCCCTTTCCTTCTCTTTTCCGCTCTGTTTTTCTTTTTTGGAGTATTCTTCTCTCTCATCCTTGTCCTTTTTCTCCCCTATCCTGCAGATACGGTATTTCAATCTGAACCATTCTGTTAATTTCGCATGTCCCCGGAATTATCCCTGTGGTCATTATCATAAGTATACCATATCACCCCGGATTATCGTAGAAAAGAACTTACAAAAAATCGGCTAAATATTCTATGATTGCCCTGCTGCGGGAAAGCCACTAAAATCATAGGTAAGATGGTACGAAATCTATCTTTCCGCAGGAAATGATCTTCCGTAAAACCTTCCCGGGCACATATCATCCGAAAGATATGTCATAGGTTCAGCGGTTGATAAAATAGAGTCCTACAATACAGATCAGGACTCCGATCAGCTTGCCGGGATTCAGTGCCTCATGATAAAGCAGGGCCCCTACACCAAGGAGGGCCACAGCGAGGAAGGAACTCTGAACGATGTATTCCCTGCTGACTTCCCAGCCGGCCTTATAGGCATAGATGACTCCCACTTCCAGGCCCACGATCACCAGGCCAAGAACGATGGCTGACCAGTTCATCTGCCTGTATTCCCGTAAGATGTTTCCTCCTTTATTCAGAAGGTAATAAAGGACACCTGAGATCAGAGCCGCCACCAGGTAGGTGATGGTAAGGGAAGCCAGGGGGTTGATGGCTGCCGGAGTTTCTTTGGCGCAGATCTGGTACAGGATATTGGACAGAACCACAAGGCCTATGGGCCAGACATAGGAAAACATATCTCTCCTCCATTCTTCTTAAACTTCATAATACAGCAACAAACCGGCAGCCAAAGTTAGCCTGACTGCCGGTAGGTGCTCACCCGTTTATTTCTGTTCTATTTTACCGTAGCTTTCACCCTTTTGTAAATACTGTTTTTCGCGTAGGCATAAAGCCTATCCCATCCGGAAGATCATGATCCTTTCCCTCTTGCTTCCTTCCGGAAATAAGTCTCCACAGTCGATCTCATCCAGAAAGGTCATATCTTCCGCTGTCATGAGACAGGAAATATACTCATCGGAAGGATAGTAGAAAAAGAGCAGGATCTCCCGGGGGCAGGCATAGCGGCTCTCCCGCAATCTCCCGATGACCTTCTGAAGGATCTCCACGGAAAAGGGATTGAAAAAATAGCAGCGGTCCACTGTTTCCGGAACCGGCCATGTTTCCGCTCTCTCCCTGCACAGATCAGTTTTTCTGCCGGATACGGCATGGTCCTTATTCTTCAGGGCGGCCCGGAAGATCCGTTCATCAAACTCTATGCCCATGCTCCGGCATCCGCACTGCCAGGAGAGATAGAATCCTACCCGCCCTTTGCCGCATCCATAGTCCACCAGGGTGTTCTTCTTCGAGATATATCCTGATCCTGCCAGCTTTTCCAGCACGGGATAAGGGGTGGGTTCATAGGGATACCGGTACCTGTCAGCGCGGGAGTCATCTCTCCCGGTTGTCCGGATCTTAAGCAGTCTGTCCCATTCATGTTCAGTCATGGCAATTAATCCTCATAACCTGATCATTAATTGAGGTTCAGTCTTTTTTCCATCAGAACTTTACATACGATAAAGTAGACCGCCACCAGGGTCAGACTGACGATCATTGCCGGTACAAAAAGGAGCTGGACCTGTCCGAAATCGGAAATCTGACTGGTCTGCCCCAGAATGGCCGGGAAGAATAGAGCAAAGATCCTGACTATGGCTGATTCAAAGATCATCACGCCGATGTAAGCACCGATGGAGGCCAGGGTCGTATGCTGCCCGGCCTGATGGCCGATGGTTATGGCTGTATAAATCTGTAAAATCGTTTTCACTAAACTGAGGAAGAACAGGATAAGGATTTCGACAAAAATCAGAATCTCCCTGCCGGTAATGTGGTCTGCCAGAAGTCTCCAGTCAATGTTCAACCCGTACATCGCTCCGGCAAAAAGCCCGATGATCAGGGCGGTACCGATGGCCACAATCCCTGTCAGAAGAATCCAGATCATGGCAGAGATCAGCTTGTTGGCGATATGCTCGGAGGCTTTTACCGGCAGTACCATATTGAAGTAGGCTTCTTCTCCCAGAAGGCTGTTATTATATCTCTGGATAATCATGATGACAGACATCACAAAGATGGCCACGGCAACGGAAAAATAGAGAAGAGCCGACAGGACCATCATGAATCCCCCTTCTCCC